>ONTY01000034.1 GCA_900320815.1 uncultured Pseudomonadota bacterium | reverse complement strand
TGCCGGCGCGCTTCAATGAGGTTCTCCTGCGGCTGTGTCTTGTGCTTGGCTCGTGCGCCCGTTGTCATCGCAGCACGGGCGCCCACAATGGGCGCCCCTACAGGGTGGGTATTTTTTGTGTCAATGCTGGTTTCACAGCGCCAAAAAAAGCCGTCCGGCTTGACGTTGCTGGACGGCTTTGGAGAGTGAAATGGCGCCTCCGACAGGAATCGAACCTGTATTTGGCGCTTAGGAGGCGCCCGTTCTATCCATTGAACTACGGCGGCGGGGGAGCGGATTGTAGGGGGAGGGTGGTGCTTTTTTCCTGGATATTGGGAGCGATGTTTTGTTTGAGAGTATATGGATAAATACCGGCGTATGTTGCGGGCACTCGTCTACTAATATGCTGGGTATTCGTGTAAGTGTTTGAGAACGCTTAGCGACGCAGCACGAGCCAGACAAAGGCTGCCAGGGAGAGCACGGTGTAGAGCGCGCCCGGGGCGGCGGCGGCCATCCAGGGCGTCCAGTCATGCAGGTTGCCGATGTGTCCGAAGACGTTGTTGAGCAAAAAGAAGCTGATGCCTACCAGCACGCCAAGAAAGACGAAGGCGGCGATGTGGCCGCTGCGAAAGTGCAGGTAGGCAAAGGGCAGTGCCAGCACCATCATCACCAGGCAGCTGAGGGGGTAGAAGACTTTGCGCCAGAACTGGATTTCGTAGCGTTGCGCGCTTTGTCCGTTGGCTTTGAGGTGGTTGATGTAGCTAAAGAGTTCGAGCGTTTGCATGCGCTCTGGACTGAGCAGCGCGGCAGAAATCATGTCGGCAGAAAGCTCCGTGGGCCACTCGATGCTGGCGAGGTGTTCGATGTGCACGGCGGGGCTGCGCTCTGCGGGGGCGCTGGCGCCCGCCGCAGCGGGAGTGGCGAAGCGGCGCCGCAGCACTTGTTCCAGCTGCCAGGCGCCGCCCAGGTCTTGTCCACCGTCAGCATGGATGGTGAGCAGCAGCTGCCCGCTGTTGGTGTCGAACTCAAAAAGGCGGATGTTTTTGAGGCGCCCGTCAGCGGCCAGGGCGCCAACATTGACGGCCCATTCGCTTCCGCCCTGGCGGTCTTTGAGCCAGGCGCCGGTGCGGCCGCTGGTGATGTCGCCAAGATAGCGCGTGCGAATGTGCTGCTCCAGACGCACGGCCTCTGGGGCAACGTAGTCGCCAAAAGTGAAGGTGATGGCAACAAACCCCATGCCTAGCGTCAGCAGTGTGAAGAGGGCTTGGTGTGGCTCCAGGCCACTGGTGCGCATGATGGTGAACTCGGAGCTTTCCGCCAGGCGCGCCATCACGTAGATGGTGCCGATGAGCGCGGCGATGGGCATGAGTTCGTAGATGTGGCCGGGCACTTGCAGCAGCGTCATCAGCGTGCCGTGCCCCATGTGGTAGCCGTAGGGGGCACCGCGGTCCATACGCCCGAAAGCGTCCATGAGGTCAAAAAAGAAGAACAACGCCAAAAAGGCAAGGGCAACGAAGGCGGTGGCGCGCAGCACTTCGCCATACATCATGCGGCGTAAGGTTTTCATGACTGCCCGCCTTTTGCATTGGCTTTGGGCGCGTCCAGGGGCGGCAGCACGGTGTCTAATGCTGCGGCTGTGGCGGCGCGCCGCCTGCGCCAGCGAGAAAGCCAGCCGCCGTCGCGCCCCAGCAGCCACAGCACGGTCAGCAGGAAGATGCCACCGTGCAGCGCCAGCATGAAGGCCAGCATGCCCACGCGGCTGCGTGCAATCCAGTTTTCACCGATGGTGAGCAGGTTGTAGTAGGCGGCGAAGGTGAACATGGAAAACGCCAGCGAGGCGCTGCGCCCGGCGCGTGGGTTCACGCGTGTGGCCGCCAGTGCAATGAGGGTGCAGTTGATGGCCGCCAGCGTCAGCCCAAAGCGCCAGGACAGCTCGCCTTGGTGGCGCGGCGTGGGGTCGGCCAGCAGCGAGGCGGTGGAGCGCAGCGTCGGGTGCGTGCTGCTGGCGTGCGCCTGCGCGCTCTCGCCCATGCGCGAGCCGTGGCGATCAAAAAATGCGAGCCGCATCTCGCCGCTGCTCTCTATGGCAAGCTGGCTTTCCAGTTGCTGCCCTTTTTCAAGTATCAGGAAGCTGCTGCCGTCAATGGTTTCCAGGTGCCCGCTTTCGGCACTGGTGACGGTTTCGCGTCCGGTGGCGCTGTCGCGCGAAATGATGAAGATATTGCGTCCAGTGTTGGCGTCTGGCGTGTCTTTATCAATAAAAAATACGCGCTGGCCATTTTGCGATTCAATAAAGCGGCCGGGGGCAACGCGCTCAATATCGCCGCGCCCCTGAAAGCGGTCGCGCAATTCGCGGATTTGCAAATTAGCCCACGGCCACACCAGCAGTGCCAGCAGCGCCACCGCCAGCAGCACCGGCCAGGCAAAGCGCAGCACCGGACGCAGGAAAGAAAGCAGCCCTTGCCCGCACGAGAACCACACCACCATCTCGCTGCCCGCATACATGCGCGTGAGCGTGGCCGTGATGGCGACAAACAAGCTAAGCGTGAGGATGGTGGGCAGGTGCCCGAGCACAGTAAAACCCATCACCAGCATCACTTCCGCCGGATCCACCAGCCCGCGCGTGGCTTGGCTGAGGGTGCGGATGAGCATCACCGTCATCACGATGGTGACCAGTACCACCACGGTGGCACTGAAGCTGCGCCCAAGCTCTTTGCGTAAAGATGAATCGAATAACATTTGTGGCACCCGCCCGCGCTGTGCCATCACGTCCCCAGCGCGGGCTTTTTCAAGGAAGCGGCAAATGATGAATTTTGAACTGAAAAACTTTTCTCCCGCCCAGGCTGCCACACAGCAAGTGGGGGCGCTGGCAGTGCTGCTCGGTCGCGATGACGTGGGCAGTGCCTTTGGCACCGCCGCCGGTTTGGCGGCACTGCTGGACAAAGCGCGCGCGGCTGGGGACTTTCACGGCAAGGCGGGTCAAATTCTGGCCGCCTGGGGCGCGGAGGGCGCAGTCGCGCAACGCCTGTGGCTGGTGGGCGTGGGTCGCGGCGAGGCAGCAAATCTGCGCCGTGCCGCTGCCGCTGCGGTGCAGGCAGCGCGGCACACCGGCACCAAAGAATTGCTGCTGTGCCTGGGGCGCACGCCGGGTGCCGCGCGCCTGATGGCCATCGTCAAAGGCGCAGCCGAAGCCGCGTATGAATACACCACCACCAAAAGTGCTGCTGCGCTGCAAAAAGCGCAGGAAGAAGGCGCGCCGCGCCCCCGGCTCGAGCGCATCACGCTGGCGTTTGACGGTGCGCACGACGCTGCACGCGCTGCCGCTTTTGCGCAGGCCGTCGCCGTAGCGCGCGGCGCAGAGCTGGCGCGCGAATGGGCCAACCGCCCCGCCAACCATGCCACACCCACCATGCTGGCCGACGCCGCACGCCAGCTTGCGCGCCAGCACCAGAGCCTCAAATGCGAGGTGCTCGAACCCAAGGACATGGAGCGCCTTGGCATGGGCGCGCTGCTTTCTGTCGCGCGCGGTGCGCACGAGCCGCCGCGCCTGGTGGTGCTGCACTATCAGGGCGCGGGCAAGGGTGAGGCACCGGTGGCGCTGGTTGGCAAAGGCATTACGTTTGACAGCGGCGGCATCTCGCTCAAGCCCGCTGCCGGCATGGAAGAGATGAAGTACGACATGAGCGGCGCCGCCAGCGTGCTGGGCGTGATGCAGGCACTGGCAGAAACCGCGCCTGCCATCAACGTGGTGGGGCTGATGGCGCTCTCGGAAAACATGCCCGGCGGCAGTGCCACGCACCCGGGCGACGTGGTCACCAGCATGAGCGGGCAGACCATTGAAGTCATCAATACCGACGCTGAAGGGCGCCTTGTGTTGTGCGACGCGCTCACCTATGCCACGCGCCTGACCCCCGCGCCGCGCGCTGTGGTGGACATTGCCACGCTCACCGGCGCGTGCGTCATCGCTCTGGGCAACGTGCGCGCCGGCCTTTACAGCAATGACGATGCGCTTGCTGCCGCGCTGCTCGCCGCCGGCGAAGAGGCGCTGGACGCCGCCTGGCGCATGCCGCTGGATGATGAGTACGCCCGGCAAATCAAAAGCCGCTTTGCCGACGTTGGCAATACCGGTGGGCGTCCCGCCGGCTCAGTGACGGCGGCCAAGTTCCTGCAACGCTTTGTGGGGGAGGTGCCTTGGGCGCATCTGGACATTGCCGGTGTGGCGTGGAACGCCTGGCACGGCAGCAAGACAAAAGGCGCCACGGGTCGCCCCGTCGGTCTGCTGATGCACTGGCTGCTGACGCAGGCCGGCGCCATGCCTGCTGCTGCCAGCAGTGCCGCCAAACCCACGCACAAGAGCGAGGCCAAGGCGGCGAAAGCAGAAAAAACCGACAAAGCGGAAAAGGCAGACGCCAAAGCCGCCAAAGCCAAAAAACAGGGCAAAGGCAAGGCAGCAGCCAAGTGACCGAGGTCAGTTTTCACTTCAACGTATCCGGCGGGCAGCGCGGCAAGCTGCACTACGCCTGCCGCCTGCTGCACAAAGCGCACACCCAAGGCGCGCACGTGGGCGTGCTGGGGGAGCCGCAGACGCTGGCCGCGCTGGACGCGGCGCTGTGGACGTTTGACGCCCACAGCTTCATACCGCACTGCGCCGCAGCGGCCAGCGAGCCACTGCGGCGCGCCTCGCCCATCATGCTCGCCAGCGAGTGCGCCGCGCTGGCGCGCTTTGATGTACTGCTCAACCTTGCCCCCGAGGTGCCGCCGGGCTTTGAACGCTTTGGGCGCCTTATTGAGCTGGTCAGCCAAGAAGAAGCTGACCGCGCCCAGGCACGCACGCGCTGGCGCTACTACGCCGAGCGTGGCTACCGCATCCAGCGCCACGACACAGCCGCGTCACGCCGCAAGCAGCAAGGCAGGCAGTCATGAAAAACACCACCACCACCACTGCATCACAAGCGGGTGTGCCGCGCAACGTGCCGCGCAACGTGCCCACGCTCACCGAAGTCGTCGGCGAGCGCCTGCGCCGCGCCGCAGCCACCGCGCCCGCCGGCCAGCCGCTGCCCATTGACACGCAAATGGCGCAAGCGGTGCTGGCCGAACTCATGCCCACGCTCGAGCACCGCATCAGTGAGGCCATTGCCCGCGTTGTGCACGAGCAAATGCTGGGGCTGAATGCGCGTGTGCGCAGCGCCGTGGCCGATGAAGTTCACGCCGCCGTTGGCGAGGCGCTGCTGCGACCAGGGTCATTTAGCACAGCGCCGCGCACAGTTGGCAGGCGGTAGGGGAGAGGGGACAAACATCAGCGAATTTGATTCGCTATCAATAGCGCAATGCCCGCAATATATGCTGGCAAGCATGGTTTTTTACGAGAAAAAATAGCGCTGCACTTCCCGTTTTTTGTACGCTGCTTGCCGCTGTTCCAGCGCCCGTCGCACGCTGCCTACAATCCCTGCCTTTTTTGCCTGCGTTCCAAGAGCGCCCCTATGGTCGTTGACCACAGTTTTGCCTGGGCAGGGCAAAGTCTGTTTGGAAGCGTGCCGCTCCCCCCATTGCAGAGAGTTTCAGCCCCATGAGTGACGTGCCCGTCAACCTGCTCGACTTTGACTTGGACGCTCTTGCCGCCTGGTGCGAGGCGCTGGGCGAAAAACGCTTCCGTGCGGTGCAGCTGTTCCGCTGGATTCACCAGCGCACCGAGAGCGATTTCAGCGCCATGAGCGACTTGGCGCGTTCGCTGCGCGAAAAACTCACTGCCCGCGCCTGCGTTGCTGCGCCGCCCGTGCTGCGGCAAAGCGAGGCGGCGGACGGCACCATCAAGTGGCTCTTTGACGTGGGCGATGGCAATGCGGTGGAAGCGGTCTACATCCCGGAAGATGACAGGGGCACGCTGTGCGTCTCGTCGCAGGCGGGCTGCGCCGTGGGCTGCCGCTTCTGCGCCACTGGGCACCAGGGCTTCAGCCGCAACCTCACGACCGCAGAAATCATGGGGCAACTCTGGTTTGCCGAACGCTTTGTGCGCCAGCGCCTTGGGGTGGCGGAGCGCGTCATCAGCAACGTGGTGCTGATGGGCATGGGCGAGCCGCTGCAAAACTACCGCTGCGTGCTGCCCGCGCTGCGCGCCATGCTCGATGACCACGGCTGGGGCATGTCGCGGCGGCGCGTGACGGTTTCCACCTCCGGCATGGTGCGCATGATGGAGCGGCTGGCGCGCGACTGCCCCGTGGCGCTGGCCGTGTCGCTGCACGCGCCCGATGACGCGCTGCGCGACGCGCTCGTGCCGCTCAACCGCAAGCACCCCATTGATGAATTGATGGCCGCCTGCCGCGCCTATCTGCAGCACGCCCCGCGCGACTTCATCACCATTGAATACTGCATGCTCGGCGGCGTGAACGACGCCCCCGAACAGGCCGAGGCGCTGATTGCCCTGCTGCGGCGCCACAGCCTGCGCGCCAAGTTCAACCTCATCCCGTTCAACCCCTTTCCGCTCTCTGGTCTGGAGCGATCGCCCCAAGAGCGCGTGCGCGCCTTTGCCGGCATCCTGAACGGGGCTGGTATCGTTACCACCATCCGCCGGGCGCGCGGTGACGACATCGCCGCCGCCTGCGGCCAGTTGGCTGGCGATGTGCGCGACCGCACCCGCGCTGCCGAGCGCATGGCGCGCCGCCGCACCATTCCTTTGCACCTTGCCCCAACTGCCTGACTTTCCTGCCTTTCTTTTTCCCAATGAACACCGCCACTCCCCTTTTTCCCACGCCGCAGCTGCGGGCAGTATCCTGGCTGGCCGTGCTGCTGTGCCTGGCTGCCGTGCTTGCTGGCTGCGCGACGCAGGGCAGCAGCTACTCCGGCAGCGGCGCCACTGAACTGGAAACTGCCGCTGATGACACCGAAGCACGCAAGCGCGCGCGCACACGCCTGGAGTTGGCCAGCAGCTACCTGCAAGACAACAAACCCATGATTGCGCTGGAAGAGCAGAAAAAAGCCGTGCGCATTGACCCCAGCTTCTACGAGGTCTACGCCTTGGGTGGCGTGATTTACATGCACATGGGCGAGACGCAGCTGGCTTTTGCCAACTTTGAGCGCGCCATCGCACTCAATGGGCGCGACGCCGACTCCATGCACAACATGGGCTGGCTGCACTGCCAGGAAGGGCGCTACCCGCAAGCGGCGGCGCTATTCAAGCGTGCGCTTTCCGTGCCCATTTACACGGGAAAAAGCAAAACCATGATGGCCAAGGGCATCTGCGAAGCGCGTGCTGGCGATACCAGCGCCGCTGAGGTATCGCTCAAGCAGGCGCACGAAGCTGACCCCGGCAATCCCGTAATTTCTTACAGCCTCGCCCACCTGCTCTTTGAGCGTGGCGATGCACGCGGTGCGCGCAGCTACATCCGTCCCGTCAACAACGGGCAATACGCCAACGCCCAGTCGCTGTGGCTGGGCATCAAAGTTGAACGTGCGCTCGGCAACCAGCGTGCCGCCAGCGAGCTGGCGGAGCATCTGCGCCGCCGCCACCCAAGTTCTCAAGAGCTGATGTCCTACGAAAAAGGAGCTTTCAATGAATAAGCGCAGCCGCATTGCGCGCCTCCAGGCGCGCATGACCGATAGCCGCCTGGACGGCGGTGCACCCAACGCCGCCGACAGCGGGGACGGCGCCGCGCCTAAGGTTGCCGCACCGCGCACGGCAGGGCAAATGCTGCGCGCCATTCGCGAAGCCGCCGGTGTGGACGCCGCCTTGGTGGCCAGCGCGCTGAAAGTGACGCCGCAAAAAATTGAGGCACTGGAAGCGGAACGCTTCAACGAATTGCCCGACATGACTTTTGCCCGCGGCCTGGCGGCGGCGTTTTGCCGCGCCTTTGGTGCTGACCCAGCGCCCGTGCTCGCGCTCATGCCCCCAGCGGCCAACGGCCTGCACGCAATGGGCAACACCAACAGCCAGCCCATGACAGGCGGGCGTGGCTCCGCCGCTGCCCCGCGCATTCCACCGCTGCTGTGGGTGGTGGCGCTGCTGCTGCTGGGCGCTGCTGCCTTCTGGCTGTGGCCCGTGCAGCCGTGGGAGGCGCAGCCGACAGCAGCTGGCGGGCAGGACAACGCATCCCTCTTGCCAGCTGCTGTGGTGCCGGCCAATGGCGGCGGCGCCATGCAGCCCGCCCCCGCGCTGCCTGTGCCTGATGCGTTGCCCGCTGCCGCTGCCAGTGCCGCTGCCAGTGCCGCTGCCAGTGCCGCTGCCAGTGCCGCTGCCGCTGCCAGCAGCACGCCGGATGCTGCGGCCAGCAGCAGCGGCGCTGCTGCCGCAGCCCCGGCGGCCAGCGGTGCCTCAGCTGCTGTGCCCGCTGCTTCCGAAGCATCGGCAGCAGCGGCCAGTGGTGGCGTGCTGGACATTGAGGCCACCGCCGAGACCTGGCTTGAAGTGCGCGACGCTGCCGGCACCAGCATCGTCAACCGCACCTTGAACAAAGGCGAGCGCATCAGCGCCAACGGCCCCCTGCCGCTTTCAGTAACCATTGGGCGCAAGGAAGCTGTGCGCGTGGCTGTGCATGGCAAGCCTTACAGCCTGGCGGGTGTGAGCGGCTCCGTCGCCCGCTTCCAAGTCAAATAAGCGCACAAGGGTCAGGGAAATGTCCGCTGATGAGCCACAGCCCATCGCGCTGGCGCAGCCTGCGCCGCG
>ONTY01000242.1 GCA_900320815.1 uncultured Pseudomonadota bacterium | reverse complement strand
ACGCTGGCGCTGGCGCACCACGCCGATGACCAGGCAGAAACGCTGCTGCTGGCGCTTGCGCGCGGCGCCGGGCTGCCCGGGCTGGCTGCCATGCCCGCACGCTGGCAGCGCGGCGCGCTGCAGTGCGCCCGCCCGCTGCTGCATGTGCCCGGCGCCGAGTTGCGCCGCTGGCTAAGGGAGCAGGGCGAAGGCTGGATTGAAGACCCAAGCAACACCGACACGCGCTACACCCGCAACCGCATCCGCGCGCAGCTGCTGCCCGCGCTGGATGCCGCCTTGCCCCAGTTTCGCAACACCTTCGCGCGCAGCGCCGCGCACGCCGCCGAAGCGCAAGAGTTGCTGGACGAAATGGCGGCGCATGACCTGCAGACCACTGGCTGCCCGCCGCGCATCGCCGCGCTGCAGCGCCTCTCCCCCGCGCGCCAGGCGAACGCATTGCGCCACTGGCTCGCCCGCCTGCCCGGCGCCACACCCAGCAGCGCACAACTGCGCGAGTTGCTGCGACAAATTGCCGCCTGCCGCACACGCGCCCACCGCATCAGCCTAAAAGTGGGCGGCGGGCATATGCAGCGCGCGGGCGATGTGCTGCACTGGCAGCCAGATGGGCGCTACTGACCCGAAGCCCTGCTGCAAATCAACCCACACTATCAGCGCCCGGGAAATGTGCAAAAGCTGGTTGAGGATGGGGCGCTGCCCCCCCGCTGCGCCGACATTTTCCAGACCGGCAAGGGCACAGACGCACCGCAGTCCATTCACCTCTACAAGCACCAGATTGAGGCCATCGAGATTGCCCAACGCACACGCAGCTACGTCGTCACCACCGGCACCGGCTCAGGCACCGGGGGCGCCAGGGCGCAGACGTGGCGCTGCTTGTGCGCCGCCTGCGCGAGCGCCTTCGCGCCAAAAAACTCGTGTGCATCGGCACCTCTGCCACCATGTCCAGCGATGGTGATGAAAACGCCGTCGCCAGCGTTGCCAGCACGCTGTTTGGCGTTGACATCCGCAAAGAAAACGTCATTGGAGAGACCCTGGAACGCATCACCTGCGACAGCAAAGATATTGATGCCATCCGTCCAGCACCGCAGCGGCGCTGCCCGCTGGCTTGCCGATAGCAGCACCGCCCCCCTGCACCCCTGCGCCCGGCACGCTGGGCGACGCCGTCATACACCGAGAAATACAAGCCGCGCTTGACTTCATCGCCCAGCCCGCCAGCCAGCAGCGCCTGCAGGAACTCGCCCAGCAGCGCGCCCAGAACCTCCTTGCCGACCACCAGCGCGTGCGCGACGCCGCCCGCAGCACCGACCAGCACACCGTCCACCCCTGCCTGCCTGTTGATGTGATGGGCGTGTATGTGTTGTTGCCTGATGGGTTGTAGGTTGTTTGTGTTAGTGATAGTTTTGTGATAGTGCTGGGGGTTGGTTGTTGGCTGGTGTGGTGCCGATGATGGTGGATTTTGTGATGACTGAAAGTGAAACGCTTGAGCTGAAGTCTTCGCTCTCTGAGATCAAGCAGGGTTTGATTTCTTTGGCTTCCATGCTCAACAAGCACTGCCGCGCAGAGCTTTGGTTTGGCGTAGCGCCTGACGGCAAGATTCTTGGGCTTGATGCCAATGAGAAGACGCTGCGTGACATCTCCCAGGCCATTGCCGCGCATATTGAGCCGGTGATTTATCCGAAGATTGTTTTGCAGCCGCTCGCGGGCAGGAATTGCCTGAAGGTTGAAGCCGAAAGCTGGCAGCGCCCCTATTTTGCCTATAGGCGTGCCTATATTCGCGTCGCTGACGAGGACAGAAAGCTCAGCGCCAGCGAACTCACGGGAATTATTCTGAAAAACAACCGCGACGCTCTGCGCTGGGAGGACGAGCCATGCGGCCTTTCCATTGAGCAGCTTGTGCCTGAAAAAATCAGCAGTTTTCTGGCACGCGCCGGCCTGCCTGCCGATGCCCCTGCCAGTGCGCTGGACAAGCTCGGGCTGCTGCGTCAAAGGCAGCCCATCAATGCGGCCAAACTCTTTTTTGCCTCCTCGCCCATTGAGCTGCGCTGCGCTGTCTTTGCCAGCACCACCAGCGCCACCATTCTTGACCGCCATGATTTCACGGGCGACTTGCTCACGCTGCTGCAGGAGGCAGAAAAATATATCCTGCAAAATATCCATATACGCAGCCGCGCCTGATGGCAGCTTTTACGCAGCGGATGAGTCGGCGCTTTCCGCCCTGCTGCAGCGCGGCTGGACGCCTTCAACGGTTTTTTGCTGCTGGCGACGCTGGATGCGCTGTTTGACCGCTTCCTCATCAGCTTTGACGATGAAGGCCAGATGCTCATCAGCCCCCGCCTGCCCTCTGATGCACTGCCACTGCTGGGCATCACCCCCGGGATGGCGCTGCGCTGGCTCGCCCCCGAACACCTGCCCTACCTGCACCGGGCACGCTTTGAGCAGCTGATGGTGAATAGTGGCTGGCGATGAATGAGTGGCGGTGAATGGTCAAGATAAAGCGCCGCACCATTCACCATTCACCATTCACCATTCACCATTCACCAGATTTCAGCGTCGCAGGGCGCGGCGGGTGCGGCTTTTTTTGGCAGTGCTGCTGCGTTTGTGGAATGCACGGCGAGCGGTGTGGTTGCTGCCGCGCTCTTCTTTCTCCCAGGCCAAGGCTTCGTTGGGTTCTTCGCCCAGCCATAGTTCGTCGCGCGCTTCGGCGTCCAGGGTGTCGGCGTCGGTGCTGGCCCAGGCATTGGCGCGCTGGCGCTGGCTCCTGGTGCTGCGGGCGGCGGCGCTGGCACTTTTGCGCTGCGTGGCGGGGAGTGTGGCGGCGGCAGTCGGCGGGGCGCCGAGGAAATCGCCCATGATGGTGAAGAAACGCTCGTAGAGGGTGGCGTCGCTGATGGTTTCGCTGGAGACTTTGACCATTGCATCCGAGCTGCCCTCCATTGGCACGGAAACGGCGCCGATGCCGCCCAGGCGCACAGAGGCGGCGTCTTTGGTTTTGCGCAGCGCGTATTGCTCTTTCAGGGCGCTGACAAAGGCGATGGTGGCGCGCTGCGGCTCAGTGGGCGCTTCGGTGCACACGACGTTGAACTCAAGCTGCACGTGGTGCTCGGCGCCGGGCTGGAAGTATTTGCG
>ONTY01000080.1 GCA_900320815.1 uncultured Pseudomonadota bacterium | reverse complement strand
GCCGCAGTCGTGGCAGATGTAGCGTTGCGAACCATCAGTGGGCGATTTACCCTTCTTGACGAAATCCAGCCCTCCGCAGCGCGGGCAACATTCCACCTCTTGCGGACAGCCAGCCGCTAAGTCAAAGGACACCTCACGCACAAGCTGTTGCAGCTGCTCTATGGCAGCTTTACGGTCGGTGCGTGAGAGACCACCAAGCTCACGTTCCAGGCGGGCAATGTTGATGCCAGACACGGCTCTCCTCCTTTGACGGTTGCTACTATCTTATGAACTTCCAGCCCCGAAAACAAATGCGCTGGAAGGTGCAGCAAATCATGTCAATCTTGGTTTAACAGAGCCGCATTTCTCCCTTTCCCGCCCCCCCCGGCAGCAGAGCCTATTTGACGACTGGCAGATACAGGGTCAAGGCTGCGCTTTTGGTGCGGCGAAAACCGAATTTCTCGTAGAACCTTGCTGCCGCTTCATCTTTCGCGTCAACCACGAGCACGCGCACGCCTATGGATTGGCGCAGGGTTTGCGCCAGCCGCAGCGCGTGCCCCAAGAGCCGCTTGCCGTGCTTTTTCCCGCGTTCAGTCTTTGCAACGGCCAGCCTGCCGACGCGAATGGCGGGCACGGGGTACAGGGGCAAGCGTTTGCGGTCTTCCTTGTGCATTTCGTGCAGCTGCATTCCCGCCGCAGCAAGCGAGCAGTAGCCAAGGATTGTGGCTGGCGCTGCATCGGCAATGAGTACGTGGGTTGTGGCTATGCCGTCGCGCATGTGTCGGCTTGCGCTGCGGCGCAGGTAGTTGTCCAGCGATTCATCGCCACAAGTGAAGGCTTCGCGGTCGTGCTGGCGCTTGTCCAGCAGCATGAATACCAAGGGCATTAGCGCAGTTCCACTTGCGCTGCGAGCGCCAGTGCTTCCGCCAGATGCTTGTTGGGGCGGAATGGCGCGTCCAGGGCGGCTAGAAAGCGGCGCGATTCTTCCGCAGAGAGTGTGATGGTTTCTGCCTCGGCAACAGTGGCGGCGGCTTCGCGCAGTGCCGCATCACGAACGAAGGCCGACAGCGGCATTCCGCGTATGGCAGCCGCTTTCGCCAGGCGGTCTTTGTCGTGGCAGGCAAGGCGCAAGTCAATGCGGGTGGAGGGAATAGGTGCGGTGTGCATGGCTGGCTCCTGATGTACGGGGCTTTACCGCACATTGTGCCGGTGCGCCATCCAGCCTTTCACGTTGCAGCCGCCACGCCACCCCGCGCGCCTCGCCTTTTTGCAAAAAAGTGTATCGCCCGCGCGCTGCGACACAAGCTGTCGCACCCGCTTCCTACATTGCGTGCCTGGCATAGCTGAACAAAAGGAGCCACACCATGCCACTGCCAAACGTCCCCATTGTCGCCGGCGTTGCCGCTGCATACGGCGCCAAGAAAGCCTTGGAATCCAGCAAGGGAAAAAACACCGCCAAAACCTCCGACCGCACAGAAAAGGAACATCACATGACTGACGATGAAACCCTGAACTACCTTTGCACAAAGCTGGAGCAGCGCACCAGTGAGCGCCTCAGCCCCCTGCTGGAGCGTGGCATCAACGCCCGCGACGGCGATGGAAAAACTGCGCTCATGCATGCAACTTCCACCTTGAGCCAACCTGCAACAAGCCTCCAGTCCCTGATTGAGGCAGGCGCTGATGTCAACGCACGCGACAATGATGGCAAAACCGCACTGACGCTGGCACAGGAAACCGGGCTGGATGATGTGTCGAGTTGCAATACGTTGTTCCCACAAAGTCGGGAAGCTGGGGGCTTATTACCGAGAGCTGAATGCGGGCGGCGGGTGTTGTAGTAGCGCAGGAACGCGGGCAGCCAAGCAGTGCGCTCTGCGCTGTTTGCCCACACCCTCCCGTAAGCCCATTCGCGCAGGCAAGTCTGGATGAAGCGCTCGGCTTTGCCGTTGGTCTGCGGGCGCCAGCGGCGGGTGAAGGTGTGTGTGATGCCCAACGCCCGGCAAGTGCGCGCAAACAGCCGCGAACGGTAGGCAGAGCCGTTGTCCGTAATCAGGCGCTTGATGCGCACGCTAAGCGCCGCGTAGTGCGCCACGGCAGCCTTGAGAAACGCCACCGCCGAGAGCTTGGTCTCATCGGCATACATCTGCACAAAGCCTGCGCGCGAATGGTCGTCACTGGCCACATGCACCAGCCCAATGGTCTCAATGCGCTCAATGAGCAATTTGCGCCCCTCAAAGCTCAGTCTGGCATTCTTGTGGGTGTTCATCCGGCGGGACTCCTCTGTAAAGCTGAAGTGTGGGAACCCCAGTTTCCCAGACCAGTCCGGGTGAACAACCTATTGAAACATCACAGGCGCGGTGTTTCTAATTCACATACCTACGCTGGTCATGACGGTGCGGATGTTGTCTTCCTGCACTTGGGCGCACCAGGTGCCGCTGCCGTTGCCTTGTATGTGCCAGATGGAGGCGTTAGGCATGGGGAGTCCCTGCTGAAAGCTGCGGAAGCGCCGCATCCCGTGCCCTTGCAATGGGTCAAAGCCCAGCAGCAGCCAGATGAGCATGGCAATCCAGGTGCCGTGGCCAAATGCCACTGTGCCATGCGGCAGAGCGGGCAAGAGATGGTGGACAAAGGCGCGGACGCGGCAGGCGAATTGCACAAAACTTTCTTTGTCAGCGCCGGTGCGGTGCAGAGGGTCGTTTTTGGCCCAAAAGGCAGCGGTGACAGGGCGGCGTGCATCGCCGTCCATACCGGCGATGAGGTGAAAGGCGATGGCGTCAAACTCGTGCAGCAGTTCCACGGGCTGCGCCGCAGCGCCGCAGCGTGCGCAGTAGGGGGCGGCGGTTTGCTGCGCGCGCACATAGGGAGAAGTGAGCACGAGTGCAGGGGCGGCAGGCAGCAGCGGGGCGAGGGCGGCGGCTTGCGCGTGGCCGGTGGCGGTAAGGGGTACTTCGGCGTGCGGCACAGAGAGAGCGCCGGCGTTGGAACTGCTTTGGCCGTGGCGCACGAAAAAAATACTGCGGGTATGGGCGGGGGAAAAATAGGCGGGCATGGCGAGGGAAGGACAAGAGGGCGCGGGAAATACCGCCCCATGTTATCGCGCTGCGCCGCAGCGTGCAGAGCGCAGCTTGGCATAATCGCGCGCTTCGCGTGCGGCCTCTGACGCTGCACGCAGGATTTTCCCCTTCAACCTTTTTTGGAAAGGAATAAAACCCATGCGCACACTGCTTTGCTCCATTTTCTCGGCGCTGCTGATTGCGGCGGCACCCGCGTCGGCGGCGGATAAGCTGACAAATGGTATTGATGCGAACTTTCCGCCATTTGCTTTTGTGGGTGCGGACGGCAAACCGAGCGGCTTTGATGTGGAGGCGATGGATTGGATTGCCAAGGATTTGGGCGTAGAAGTCACGCACCAGCCAATGGAGTGGGACGGAATTGTGACAAGCCTGGTGACGAAGAAAATTGATATTATTGCCTCCGGCATGACGATTAATGAAGAGCGCGCCAAACAAGTGGCCTTTACCGAGCCGTATTGGGTAGTGAAACTGGTCATGGTGGCGAAGAAAGACGCCAAGCTGACGGTGGAAGAAATCTTCAAGGAAGGCAAAACTGTGGGCGTGCAGCAGGGCACGCCAGAAGCAAAATGGCTGAAAAAGGAAATTGAAGAAAAAGGCTATAAAACGCAGTTGCGGCTCTACAACTCCTCGCCGCTGGCCGTGGAAGACATGCTCAATGGCCGCATTGATGCGGCAGTGATGGACGACGCCCCGGCGCAAGATGCCGCGAGCAAAAAGCCGGTGCAGATTCTGGGCACCTTTGGTATGCCGGAAGAAACTTTTGGCTATGCGGTGCGCAAGGATGAAACGCAACTGCTCGAGCGTGTGAATGCCAGCCTGAAAAAACTCATGGCTTCCGAAGACTGGAAAAAACTGGTGGAAAAATACAAGCTGAACGCGCCCAAGGCAGAAGAAGAGGCCAAGGCAGCGGAAGCGCCCCAAGCGGCGGCTTCCCAGGTGGAATAAGCCACGGGCTGTCTAAAAACAACGCCAGCGCGAGGAGCCACCCGTGGACACCAAAATGAGCGCCATCATTACGGCATTGCCGTATTTACTCGCGGGTGTGGGCAATACCGCTCTGATTGTGGTGGCGGCGATGCTCATTGGCCTCATTCTTGGTGTGCCTGCGGCGGCGGCGCTGGTGTATGGGCCGCGCTGGCTGCGCGTGCTGCTGACGGTGTATCTGTGGTTTTTCCGTGGTGTGCCGGTGCTGGCGCTGCTGTTTTTGTTTTATTTTGGGCTGTTCACCTGGCTGGGGTGGAATATTCCGGCGCTGGCCGCAGTAGCGATTGTGCTGGGCTGCACGACGGGGGCGTACCAGGCGAATATATTCCGTGGTGCAATTTTGTCGTTGCCCCCGGGGCAGTTTCGCGCTGCGTGTGCACTGGGCCTGGGGCGCTGGCAGGCGGTGCGCACCATTATTTTGCCGCAGGCGCTGCGGCTGGCAATACCGGCGTGGTCCAATGAGTATTCTATTATTTTGAAAGACTCGGCGCTGGCGTTTGTGGTGGGCGCGCCGGAGATTATGGCGCGCACGCAATTTGTGGCCTCACGCACGTACCAGCACCTGCCGCTGTATATTGCAGCAGGACTGCTGTATTTTTTGCTCACTTGGGCGGGCGTGGCGGCGCTGCGCGCCCTGGAGCGTAAAGTCCGCATTCCAGGATATGCGGCGGGAGAGCATCAATGACGGCACCTGTGGCGGCGGCGCCTGTTTTGGAAGCGGAAAATATCAGCAAAACGTTTGCCGGGCAGCGCATTTTGAAGGGCGTGGGGCTGGGGCTGGAGCCGGGGGAAATTAAAATTCTCATCGGGCCGTCGGGCAGCGGTAAAAGCACACTGCTGCAGTGCCTGAACTGCCTGACGCTGCCCGATGAAGGCGGCGTGATTCGCTTGGAGGGGCGCGCGGTGAACTGGCACGAAAATAAAAGTCTGTATGCGCTGCGCCAGCAGGTTGGAATGATTTTTCAGGATTTTAATCTGTTTGACCATTTGAGCGCGCTTGCCAATATCACCGTGCCGCTGCGCAAAGTGCGCGGCGCAGCACGCGAGGCGGCGCGCGAGCGCGCGTTGCTGGAATTGGAGCGCGTGGGGCTGGCGGAAAAAGCAGATTTATATCCAGCGCAGCTTTCTGGCGGACAAAAGCAGCGCGTGGCCATAGCGCGTGCGCTGGCGATGGATCCCAAGGTACTGCTGTTGGATGAACCCACGAGTGCGCTGGACCCAGAGCTGATTGGCGAGGTGATTGCTGTCATCAAAAAGCTTGCCGAAGGCGGTATGACGATGATGATGGCCACGCACCAAATGAATCTGATTGAGACGCTGGCCGATGAAATCTTGTTTATGCAGGCGGGTGAAATTGTGGAGCGCGGCGCGCCGGCGGCGCTGCTGGCGCCAGGCTGCGGCAGCCGCACGCTGGGCTTTTGCAGCCACCTGGGCGGAGCATAGGAATATATAGAAAATGTCGCCGTTTTATCAGGAGCTGTTGACGGCGCTCAATCGCGGGCTGCTGATGAGCGTGAAACTTATCGTGCCCTCGGCGCTGGGCGGGGTGCTGATTGGCCTGCTGGCAGGCAGCGTGCGCGCATATGGTCCGCGCTGGATGCAGCGCGCAGGCGATGCGTATGCCGCTATTTTTCGTGGCACGCCGCTGGTGGTGCAGCTGTTTGTGCTGTATTTTGGACTGCCGAGTGTGGGTATCAAGTTTTCGCCATATGCGGCGGCGGTGCTGGGTTTTATTTTGTGCAGCGGCGCGTATCAAAGTGAATATGTGCGGGGAGCGTTTTTATCAATCCGCCACGGGCAGTTTCTGGGGGCGCTGGCGCTGGGCTTTGGGCGCTGGCAGGCGCTGTTCACCATTGTTTTGCCGCAGGCGTTTCGACGCGCGCTGCACGGCTGCGGTAATGAGATTATTTATCTCATTAAATACTCGTCGCTGGCGTATATCGTCACATGCGTGGAACTGACAGGCGAGGGGAAGAATGTTGCGGGCGAGTATTTCCGCTTTACCGAGGCGTTTATGGTGATTGCGTTGTATTACCTGGCGCTGGTGAGCGTGGCGATGCTGGCGCTGAAAAAACTCGAGCAACGCCTGGCGGTGCCGGGGCTGGGAATGCACTAGCCTTTGCTTTTGTTGGTGTTGAGGTATTCGCCTATTGCCAGCATAAGACGCTGGCAATGGAGCTTTTTGGGGTCGGGTATATTGATGGGATGAATATACCCACCAATGCGGTTCATGAATGCCCGCAGAACATGCGGGAGGAAAGGTGGATACCTGTGATATTTGGAGCATGCGACTGCGTTCCCCCTGTCGACCAGTTTATGCTGCGCCAGTCGTTGACGGATGGCCGCATTAGTGTCATCGGCACCGACCATGCGCCCCACTTGATAGAACAGAAACAGGGCGGCTGCTGCCAGGCAACCAGTGGCATGCCTATGCTGCAGTTCTCGCTGGTGACCATGCTGGAGCTGGTAGATGAGGGCGTCGGGCACGGCGAGTACGGAGCCAGAAAGGAGAATGGCATCAAAGGGGCCGTCTTCGAGCGCGACTTTGAGGCCGTCAGCAGCGCGGACGTGGACGTTGAGTGTGCCGGTGCGCGCCAGGTTTTCTTGGGCGCGCTGCGCCAGCGTTTCGTCCAACTCGGCGCTGATGACGCGCTGCGCCAGGCCACCGAGCAAGGCGGCCATGAAGCCGGAGCCGGTGCCGATGTGCAGCACTTTTTCGTGCGGGGCGATGTTCAACTCTTGCGCCATGCGCGCCTGCATACATGGGGGCAGCATGACTTGACCAGCGTCGCGGGCAGCGGCAGCGTCAGCGAGTAGGGGCAGGGGTGTATCAGCAAAGGCGAGGTTGCGCCAGTGCAGGGGGACAAATTCTTCGCGCGGCAGGCTGGCCATGAGTGCAAGTACGCGCTCGTCATGCACGCCCCAGGGGCGGATTTGTTGCAGCACCATGTTTTGGCGTGCCTGTTCAATGTCCATGCTTGAAGCTCCTTGCGGCAGGGGGCGAAAAGGGGAAGATGGATTCTAGGTGGGTGGGGTGTGAGAGCAGCGATAAGGGGGGAAAATACTCTGCCAATTGATGTTTGAATGCCCGCAAGTTATAAGGGCAAACAACTGATACCCTTTGATTTTGCCGTTTGGGGTTTGTTGTGTGTGGCGTGCGGGATTAGCGCCCCATGCCGGGAGGCAGGCCGCCACCAAGCAGTTTGCCCAGACCGCCCAGACCGCCGCCGCCGAGTTTTCGCATCATTTTCATCAGGGCGCCGCCTTTATTGAACTGTTTCATCATGCTGCGCATTTGTTCAAACTCTTTGAGCAGGCGGTTGACTTCCTGCACCTGCACGCCGGCGCCGGCAGCGATGCGTTTTTTGCGGCTGGCTTTGAGGATTTCAGGGCGACGGCGCTCCTGCGGGGTCATGCTGCAAATGATGCCTTCTTTGCGGCGCATGTCTTTGGCAGCGCGCTCCAAATCTGCTTCGCCAGCGCGGGCGGCAAGCTGGGCGGGGAGTTTGTCGATGAGATTTTCCAGCCCGCCCATGTGTTTCATCTGGCGCAGCTGGTCGAGAAAGTCTTGCAGGTCAAAGCCTTTGCCGCTGCTGACTTTTTGGGCGAGTTTGGTGGCGGCTTCAATATCCACATGTGCGGCGGCTTGTTCGACCAGGGCAATGACGTCGCCCATGCCAAGGATGCGCCCGGCGTGACGCTGGGCGTCAAAAATCTCCAGGCCGTCGATTTTTTCGGAGGTGCCTGCGAGTTTGATGGGCGCACCGGTGATTTGCCGCACAGAGAGTGCGGCGCCGCCGCGCGAGTCGCCGTCAATTTTGGTGAGGACGATGCCCGTGAGTGGCAGCGCGTCTTTGAAAGCTTTGGCGGTGTTGGCGGCGTCTTGCCCCTGCATGGCGTCGACGACGAAAAGGGTTTCCACCGGGTTGAGGGCAGCGTGCAGGGCGCTGATTTCCTGCATCATGGCCTCGTCAATGGCAAGGCGCCCGGCGGTGTCCACAATCAATACGTCGTAATAATGCGTGCGCGCGTGCTCCAGCGCAGTGCGGACAATATCCAGCGGTTTTTGCTGCGGGGTGGAGGGGAAAAAATCGGCGCCAGCTTGCCCGGTGACGGTTTTCAATTGTTCGATGGCTGCGGGGCGGTATACGTCGCCCGAGACAGTGAGCACTTTCTTTTTGCGCTGGCGCATGAGCAGGCGCGCGAGTTTGGCGCAGGTGGTGGTTTTGCCCGCGCCTTGCAGGCCAGCCATGAGAACGACGGCAGGCGGCTGTGCGGCGAGATTGATGTCGCTGACTCCTTCGCCCATCGTGGCGGCGAGTTCGCGCTGCACGATGCCGACAAGGGCTTGGCCTGGGGTGAGGCTGGCGAGCACTTCCTGGCCAAGTGCTTTTTCTTTGACGCGGGCGATGAACTCGCGCACCACGGGCAGCGCGACGTCCGCTTCAAGCAGCGCCATGCGCACTTCGCGCAGCATGTCGGCGATGTTGGATTCGGTGATGCGGGCCTGGCCGCTGATGCGCTTGACGAGAGCGGAGAGTTTGGTGGTGAGGGTGGAGGTGGCCATAGCTGTTGGGCACGGAAAAAGAAAGGCGCCGCACACCTTCCGTCACCAAGGGGGGAGGGCGCTGGCGCCGCTATACACTGCTGTCATGATTTTAGTGGGCGCTTCCCCTCTTGCTTTGGTGCTGCCAGCGGCAGCGGCACTGGCGTACGCGGTGCCGGCGCTGGCGGCGCGTGTGCTGGGCGCAGTGAGCGCGCGGCGTGTGTTGTTGCTGGCATGGGTGCTGCACGGAATGCTGCTGGCGTGGAATATGTCGCGTGGGCAGCCGCGCTTTGGCTTTGCGCCGGCGCTGTCGGTGACGGTGTGGCTGGCGCTGACGGTGTATGTGGTGGAGAGCCAGTTGTATCCGCAGCTGCGCGCGCGCTGGGCGCTGGCGGGCTTTGGCACGCTGGCGGTGGTGCTGTCGGTGCTGTTTCCGGGCGAGCCGCTGCCGGCAACCAATTCGGCGCTGCTGCCGCTGCACTGGGCGCTGGGCATTGCCGCGTACGGGCTGATGGCCGCTGCTGTGGTGCACGGCTGGATGATGGAGCGCCAGGACAGGCAGATGCGCCAGCGGGCAGCGGCGGCACAGCCGGCAGAGGGCGGAGTGCCGCTGCTCACACTCGAGCGCCTGATGTTCCGCTTTGTGAGCGCGGCGTTTGTGGTGCTCACGCTCACCATGCTGGCAGGCATGTTTTTTGGTCATGAACTGTATGGACGCACCTACGCCGGCTGGCGCTGGGATTACAAGCGGGTGTTTACGCTGCTCTCGTGGCTGGTGCTGGCTGTGCTGCTGGCGGGTCGCCGCTGGCTGGGCTGGCGTGGACGGCGCGCGGCACACACGCTGTATGCGGGCGCGGCGCTGCTGCTACTGGGCTACGTCGGCTCGCGCTTTGTGATGGAGGTGCTGCTGGCGCAGGCGGCATGAACGGCGCTGCCACGCTGGTGCAAGAAAAGGGCAGCAAAGACAAGAGAGACAAGAGGGTGTGCGTATGAGGCGGGATGCGGAGAAGTCTGTTTTTTTGCCACCAGGCCATAGCTGGTTTAGCACGCAGCCGCAGCCGCAACCGCGCTCGTTTGCTGCTGGCAGCGCGCCAGTGGCTGCAGACAGCGGGCCGTCTGGTTTTGCGCGGCTGTGGACAAACTTCATGTCGGCGCGCGCGCTGCTGGCGCTGGCAATTTTGGCGATGCACGCCACAGTGGCGTGGGGCGGGCGCGCGGCGCAGCCGCCGTCGGTAGCACTGCTGTGGCTGTGCCTGCTGTATGCCACGGCCACGGTGCTGGCGCGCAGCTTTGGGCGCCCGTATGACGCCAAAGGGCGCCCTGATCGTCTGTGGTTGCTGGCGGTGGCGCTGGATGTGTTGTTTTTTCTGCTGGCGCAGCCGCTGACGCCGTCGGTCAGCTACACGCCCATCCTGGTGCTTCCGGTGCTCATGGCGGCGCTGCTGGGCACGCGCCTAGTGGCGCTTGGGGTGGCGGCGCTGGCGGCGCTTAGCGTGCTGGGGCTGGCGCTGTGGACGGTGCTGCATTCAGTCAAAGGCGACGCGCACCGCCTGGTGCAGGCGGGGTTGGCAGGCGGGGCGCTGCTGGGGCTGGCACTGCTGGCCAACCAGATTGCGCGGCGCCTGGCGCGCGAGGAAAAAGCGGCGCGGCGCGGGCGCATCGAGACACAAATCCAGAGCATGGTCAATGACATGGTGGTGGAAGCCTTGCCGGAAGGGGTGCTGGTGGTGGGCGCAGACGGCACGGTGCGCACGGCCAATCCAGCGGCGCGACAGATGCTCGGCTCTGACGATGAGGTGACGGCGCACAGCTTTAGCCTGCACGATGACTCGGCGTGGTTGCCGCTGGCGGAAATCGCCAACAAGACGTTTGCGCTGGGCGAAGTGGAAGCCAGCGAGGTCGTTCTCTACACCGCAGAGCAGAGCAGCAGCCACTTGAAAGTGCGCACGCAGCGCACGCCCACCATTGGCGGCGCCAGCTTGTGCGTGATGTTTTTGCAGGATCAGCGCGAGATGGAAGCGCGGCTGCGCACGGAAAAACTCGCGGCAATGGGGCGCATGTCAGCCGCAGTGGCGCATGAAATCCGCAACCCGCTGGCGGCGATTACGCAAGCCAACGCGCTGCTGGCCGAGGAGCTGGACGAGAGCAGCGGCCTGGCGCCGCTCATCGGCATGGTGCAGCAGAACGCGCAGCGCCTTGGGCGCATCGTCGACGATGTGCTGGACGTTGCGCGCGCCCAAGGCAACACCGAAGGCGGCCATGCCGCCGAGCAGCTGGCGCTCGATGAGAGCGTGCGCGCTTTTGTTGGCGAATGGGCCGGGCAGCACGGCAGTGGCACGCGCCTGGTGGTGAACTTGGGCGCCGAGGGCGCGTATGTGCAGTTTTCCGCCGAGCACTTGCGCCGCGTGCTCGTCAATTTGCTGGACAACGCCGCGCGCTACGCCACGCGCAGTGACGCCGCGCTGCAGGTGGCCACACTTGCGCTGCGCCACGGGCCGGTGCGGCTGCTGATGTGGAGCGACGGCTCGCCGCTGGATGCAGGCGTGCAGCGGCACTTGTTTGAGCCGTTTTTCACCTCCGAGAGCCGCTCCAGCGGTCTGGGGCTGTTTTTGTGCCGCGAGCTGTGCGAGCGCCACGGTGCCGCCATCAGCTATGAGCGCATGAGCCGCAGCCAAGGTGGCAGCGAGCGGCCAGGCAACGGCTTTTTCATCAACTTCCGGCGCTTGCCCGCGCCCAGCGCCGCGCCGGAGGCTACGCACGAGGAGCAAGCATGAAACCCCTGCAAGGAGCAAGCGACGCACGGCTGCTGGTCGTCGATGACGAGCCGGACTTGCGCCAACTCTACGAACTGGCACTGGTGCGCGAGGGC
>ONTY01000301.1 GCA_900320815.1 uncultured Pseudomonadota bacterium | reverse complement strand
CGCAGGCAGCGCGCCGCCCAGCTATCTGGACGCCACGCAAGCCGACACCGCCCCCGCACCGCTGGACGGCGAATGGCAACTGGATACCACTGCGCCCTGGCCGCCTGGCATCACCAGCGTGCATGTGCGCATCTGGATTGCCCGCAGCGGGCGTATTGAGCGTTTTGAAGTACTCGGCGCTGCGCGCCACAACCCGGCGATTGCACGCATTTTTTCGCGCCTGGCGCAAACTCCCATGATTGCCGCGCATATTGGCCGCGTGCCTGTGCCCAGCGTGGTGCGCGTGCAGTTTCTGGCCACCACGCAAGGCGCGCAACCTGATTTTGTGCTGCCCATTCCAGATAATGACGGCGAGAGCGTGCGATAAATAATATGCGGCTCGCCGCGCCAGCATTTTTGCATCCATAATGAAAACCCTGCCGCTTGACCCCAGGCTGGACGCCGCGCTGCCCGTCTTTATCAGCGCCGGCGCGCTGGCGCTGCTGTTTGGCAGCCTGGGGCACTTTGCCTGGGTTATGCCCAGCGTGCTGGGCGTAATGGCAGGCGGCCTCGTTGATTTAGACAATGGCATGGCCGGGCGCCTGAAAAACACTGCCCTCACGGCGCTGCTGTTTTCTTGCACCACACTCATTGTGCAGGCCACTATTGGGCACGCTGCACTGTTTGCGGCTGCGATGACGGCGCTCACATTTGCGCTCACATTCGCTGGCGCCGCTGGGCTGCGGTATCGCACCATTGCTTTTGGCGCGCTGGCTGTGGCGTGTTATGCCGCGCTCACTCATACGCCGCACGCGGCGTGGTTTTCCAATACCATGCTGATTGTGCTGGGCACACTGCTCTACAGCGCCATCCGGCTGCTGATGCAGGCCATATTCCCGCATCGCCACGTACAGCTGGCAATGGCCAATGCGTTTGACGCCCTGGCCATTTATTTTGAAGAGAAAGCCGATTTTTTTGACCCCGACGAAGTGGAGTCGCTGCGCGAGCGCGCCATCGCGCTGGCAATGAAAAACGCTGGCGTGATTGCCGCATTTGGCGAGTGCCGCCGCGCGCTGTTTTACCGCTTGCGCGGACAGCACCGCCACCCGCGCACGCTTCGCATGCTGCGCTGCTATTTTGCTGCGCAAGATATGCACGAGCGCATCAGCTCGACGCACGCCGATTATCGCCAACTCGCCGGGCAACTGGAAAACACTGATTTGATATTCCGTATCCGCCGCTTGCTGGAATTGCAAGGGCAGGCGTGCCGCGATATGGCCGCCAGCCTGCGCGGCGGCGACCCCTATATCTATTCGCCGCGCATGGCGCGTGCGGTTGAAGGCTGCCGCCGCTCGCTGCACGTGTATATGCAGCAGCACCCCGGCGAGTGGGCCGGCACGGTGCAGCAGCTGCTCGGCAACATTTTTGCCATTGACGGGCAACTGGTGCACCTGCAAGGCAGCTCCGCCCTGGCAGGGCGCCGCGCCGCTGCGCCGCGCCAGCACATTCGCGCCGCCGTGCATGAGGACTGGCGCGGCATCTGGGGCGCGGTGCGCGCACAGTCTCATCTGCACTCGCGCGTCATGCACCACGCCGTGCGCCTGTCGCTGGTGGTGTGCGCCGCGTGCTGCATCGTGCAGCTTTTTCACCTGGACCGGGGATATTGGATATTGCTGAGCGCACTGTTCGTTTGCCAGCCCAATTATTCCGCCACCAAAAGCCTGGTTGCGCAGCGCGTTGCGGGCACTTCGCTGGGTGTATTGGTGGGCAGCCTGGTGCCGTGGTTTGCCCCTTCACCGCAAACCAAGCTGTGGATTATTGTCATTGCCACGGCGCTGTATTTTGCCTCGCGCAGCAGTAAACGCCCGTGGGCGGTTTTCTTTATCACGATTCAGGCGCTCACTGCACTCTCGCTGGCTGGCGCTGACGTGTATGGAGCCATGCCTGTGCGTTTTATCGACACGGCATTGGGCGCCGGGCTGGCATGGGCCGCCGTCTATTGGCTGTGGCCGGACTGGAAATATGTGGATCTGGCCAGCGCCGCCGCGCACTCGGCTGCTGCCTGCGGCGCCTATTTACGCCATATTGCCGCGCAATTGCAGCACGGCGGCAGCGCCGATGATGTGGAATACCGCGCCGCGCGCCGCGCCGCACACGAGCGGGCGGCAGAACTGGGCAGCATCCTCTCAAATATGAGCAGCGAACCGGCGCGCTACGGCGCACGCATGCAGCAGGGCTTTAATGTGCTGCAGATTATGCATGCGCTCATTGGCTATATTTCGGCGCTGGGCGCTTATCGCAGTCGCATGGATCGCGAGGAGGAACAGGAGTTTAGCCGCCGATTTTTCACTCTTTCGCAGCAGGCCGCCGATGCACTGGAGCGCCTGGGGCAGCCGCTGCAAGAAAATGACTTTGAAACAAGCCTGGCGCAACTGCACAGCAGCCTT
>ONTY01000026.1 GCA_900320815.1 uncultured Pseudomonadota bacterium | reverse complement strand
AAAGCTGCTGATTGTAGGGGGCAGCTTGGCAGCGCAGGGCGCCGTGCAAGGGGCGATTTCTACAATCGGCGCCCATGATGAATACGACGCTCTCTCCCCTCACCGCCATCTCGCCGCTCGATGGCCGCTACGCCGCCAAGGTTGACGCCCTGCGCCCCATCAGCAGTGAATACGGCCTCATGCAGCGGCGCGTGCAAGTCGAAATCACCTGGTTCATCGCGCTCTCGGACGCCGGCTTTGCCGAGTTTCCCCCGCTGCCGCAGGCGGAGCGCGACTGGCTGCAGCAGCTTGCCGCCAGTTTCTCTGTGGACGACGCCGCCGCCATCAAGGAGCACGAGCGCACCACCAACCACGACGTGAAAGCCGTCGAATACTGGTTGCGCGAGCAGTTTGCCGCGCGAGTGGCGCTTGCGCCCTACCTCGAGTTCATCCACTTCGCCTGCACCAGCGAAGACATCAACAACACCTGCCACGCGCTGCAGATGCAGGCCGCGCGCGCCGTGCTGCTGGAGGCCATCGACGCCGCCCTTGCGCGCCTTCGCGCCCTTGCCGGCGACTGGGCGGCGCAGCCCATGCTCAGCCGCACGCACGGGCAAACCGCCAGCCCCACCACCGTGGGCAAGGAACTGGCCAACATGCTCGTGCGGCTGCACGCGGCGCGCGAAGCCATTGCTGCCGTGCCGCTGCGCGCCAAGATGAACGGCGCCGTGGGCAACTACAACGCGCACCTGGCCGCCTACCCCGGCGTGGACTGGGAGGCGTTTGCGCGCCGCGTCGTGGAAGCGCCTGCGCCGCAGGGCCTGGGGCTGACGTTCCAGCCGTTCAGCATCCAGATTGAGCCGCACGACTGGATGGCGCAGCTCTTTGACGCTATCGCCCGCGCCGGCACCATCGCCATCGACGCCGCTCGCGACATCTGGGGCTACATCAGCCTGGGCTACTTCGGCCAGCAACTCAAAGGCAAGGAAGTTGGCTCCTCCACCATGCCGCACAAAGTCAACCCCATTGACTTTGAAAACGCCGAAGGCAACTTCGGCATTGCCGGCGCGCTGCTGCGCCACTTTTCAGAGAAGCTGCCGATTAGCCGCTGGCAGCGCGACCTCACCGACAGCACCGTGCTGCGCAACGTCGGCGTGGCGCTGGGGCACAGCGTGCTGGCGTGGCGCTCGCTGCTCGTGGGCCTGAACAAGCTGCAACTGAACGCCGAAAAACTGAACGCCGACCTGAACGACGCTTGGGAAGTGCTCGCTGAGCCGATTCAGACCGTCATGCGGCGCTACGGCGTGCCCGACGCCTACGGCAAGCTGAAAGAAGCCACGCGCGGGCAGGCCGTCACGCGCGAGGCGCTGCACGCCCTCATCGACGCACAGCCCATCCCGGAAGAAGAAAAAGCGCGCCTGCGCGCCCTCACCCCCGCCGCCTACACCGGCTGCGCCGAGGCGCTGGCGCGGCGCGCGGCAGCAACGGGCGCCGACTAAATAATTCTTCCCCTCGCCCCCGCCGTGCGCGCAGCGCACGGGCAGGGGGAGAGGGCGGGGGTGAGGGGGCGCCGCGCTGAATCAGCAGCGTGGCGGCAAGATGAGCGTATACTGTGTTGATTAATACTCTATCGCCGGCTTATAACGCCGGCGATGCTACATATACCCTATGCTTGACATCCATTTTGGCGACAACCTTGAGGTGCTCCGCACCCTGCCTGACGCCGCCTTTGCCCTCATCTACATCGACCCGCCCTTCAACACCGGCAAGGTGCAGGCGCGCACGCGCCTGAAAACCGTGCGCGACGAGGCGGGCGACCGCACCGGCTTTCAGGGGCAGCGCTACCGCAGCATCAAACTCGGCACGCAAAGCTACGCCGACATATTCAGCGACTACCTCGCCTTTCTGGAGCCGCGATTAAAAGAAGCGCAGCGTTTATTGACCCCCGACGGCTCACTCTTTTTCCACATTGATTACCGCGAAGTGCATTACTGCAAAGTGCTGCTGGACGGCATTTTCGGGCGCGAATCGTTCATCAACGAAATCATCTGGGCGTACGACTACGGCGCGCGCGCCACGCGGCGCTGGTCGCCCAAGCACGACAACATCCTGTGGTACGCCAAAAACCCCAAAAACTATACCTACCGTTACGACGATATTGACCGCATCCCCTATATGGCACCGGGGCTGGTCGGCCCGGAAAAAGCCGCGCGCGGCAAAACCCCCACCGACACCTGGTGGCACACCATCGTCAGCCCCAACAGAAAAGAAAAAACCGGCTACCCCACACAAAAACCGCTGGCGATATTGAGCCGCATCATTCGCGTGCACACCAACCCGGGCGACGCCGTGCTGGACTTCTTCGCTGGCAGCGGCACCACGGGCGAAGCGGCCCTGCGCCTTGGCCGCCGCGCCACCCTCGTGGACAACAACCCGCAGGCTCTGGAAGTCATGGCGCGCCGCCTGGCCTTCGCCAAGCCGTGCTTCCACGGCTTTGAAATACCTAAATACTCAAACAGTTGATGCTTGATAGCCGGCTTATGTTACTGGTGACCAACTGATACCCATGCAATTTGCGCCTTGGGCGCGTAAATCCGGGATTGAGTCCTCGTCGTATGCCCTCCACGACATGCTGTCGCCAACTTCGAAGCCTTCAACACCAGCAAGGTGCAGGCGCGCACACGGCGTATGGGAGATGGCTTTCAGGGGTCAGCGCCTTCACTGCCCAGCGCGCTCGGGCACCTTGCCCGCCGCCACGCCACGCAGCCACCGCGCCGCTTCTCCCAGCCCTTGCCGGCGCAGTGCGGAGAAGAGCAGCGCATGTCCGCCCGCTGTTTGCAGCCGCGCAATTTGCAGGGCTTTTGTTTGCTGCGCGCGGCTCAATTTGTCTGCCTTGGTCAGCAACACGAGATAAGGCATCCCACCTGCCACGCGCGGGGCGATGAGTTCCAGCAGCGCTTCGTCCAGCTCGCGCAGCCCGTGGCGCGCGTCGCACAGCAGCACCACACCGGCCAGCGACGCCCGCTCGCGCAAATACGCCGCCATCACGCGCTGCCAGCGCTCTTTGTCCGCCTGCGGCACTGCGGCCCAGCCGTAGCCGGGCAAGTCAGCCAGCGAGGCCTCGTGCGCGCCGCTGCGCCCCAGCGCAAACAAATTAATGTGCTGCGTGCGCCCGGGGCGTTTGGAGGCAAATGCCAGCCGCGCGTGCTGCGCCAGCGCATTGATGGCACTGGACTTGCCGGCGTTGGAGCGCCCGACAAAGGCAATCTCTGGCACGCCGGCTGGCGGCAGGTGGGCAAGCTGCGCGGCGCTGGTCAAAAAGCGCGCCGTGTGCAGCCAGCCGAGCGCCTCGCGCACGGTGCTGGCGCTGCTGCCACAAGAGGGCTGGAAATTGACTTCGTTCATGGGGGAAGAAGGGCGCTGCGCGCCGTTACCAGTAAATTTGTCCGCGTTTGCCGCTTAGCGGTTCATGCAATTTACAACACCACGATGCGCGCCATGAAACCCATTGCTGCCACCCTCCCCGCTGCCATTGCTGCGGCTTTCCTCCTTTCTGTCCCCGCCTTCGCGCAAAACGCGCCTGACGCTGCCAAGGCCAAAGAGGCATTTGCCACCTGCGTGGCGTGCCACGGTGAAGACGGCAACTCCAACCCCGCCACCACGCTCTGGCCCACGCTGGCGCAGCAGCATCCGGAATATCTGCTCTCTCAATACATGGCATTCAAAAACGGCACCCGCACGGATGAAACCATGCAGCCGTTTGCCGCCATGCTGGAAGAAAAAGACGCGCGTAAAGTGTTCGCCTGGGTGGCGGCGCAAAAAGCCAAAACGCCCGAAGCGAAGGTGGATGCGAAGAGCGCCGAGTTGGGCGAGAAAATTTTCCGCGGTGGCATTCAAGACCGCCGCATCCCCTCATGCGCTGCATGCCACAGCCCGGACGGCGGCGGCATTCCGGTGCAGTATCCGCGCATCGCCGGCCAGCACTCAGACTACACCGCCAAGCAGCTCACAGCGTTCCGAGATGGCACCCGCACCACCAATCAGACAATGGCTGATGTGGCCGCCAAGATGAACGACCGCGAAATCAAGGCCGTCTCGGACTACATCGCCAGCCTGCGCTAAGCCGCCACGCTCTGGCTGCCTGGCCTCTCCCTACACCACAAGCCGCGCCGCCCGCGCGGCTTTTTCATGGGATGCAGCGC
This sequence comes from uncultured Pseudomonadota bacterium, assembly GCA_900320815.1. Classification (GTDB taxonomy): domain Bacteria; phylum Pseudomonadota; class Gammaproteobacteria; order Burkholderiales; family Burkholderiaceae_C; genus Ottowia. Next base: position 5,099 of record ONTY01000026.1, on the reverse strand, counting down.
GCGTCTCCAGTATCTGGAAGAATACGATGAGTATAGTGGTATTTACCGGCATGTTATGCGGGCAAGCATGTGAATAAATGAAGAGTATTTTTCAGTCAGAATTATTATTCATGGGTATATTTGCTATTGCCAGCTTGTTTCGCAGGCAAGTACACGTATAGCATGGGAGTATTTTGCTGCTCGCATGCACACCGATAATCCCGCGCCCTGCCCTGCCGCTCCCCTCCCTCGCTTATGACCGCCCCACCTCCCCTCCGCCGCCCGCGTTTTTGGCGCGCACTGGCCGAGCTGCTCTCCTCCATGCGCTTTGCCATCGCTTCGCTGGCGCTGGTGTGCATTGCAGCGGCCATTGGCACTGTGGTGCCGCAAGGCGCAGGCGTAGGTGCCTACATCGAAAAGTTCGGCCCCTTCTGGGGCGAGTTCTTCCTCTTTCTTGGGCTGGGCAACATCTACAACACTTGGTGGTTCCTGCTCATCCTCGCGCTGCTGGTGGCCAGCACGCTGCTGTGCATCGTGCGCCACACGCCCAAATACTGGGCCGATATGCGCAGCTTCAAGGAGCACATCCGCCCGCGCGCACTGCGCGCCTTTGCCCTGCACGCCGAAGGGCGGCTGGCCGCTGCGCCCGAAGAAGCAGCACCGCGCCTGGCGGCGCTGCTGGCCGCGCGCCACTGGCGTGTGCGCCAGCAGCCGCGCGCAGGCGAAGGCGTGATGCTGGCGGCGCGCGCTGGCGCCAGCAGCCGCCTGGGCTATGTGGCGGCACACGGCGCCATCGTGCTCATTGCACTGGGTGCCTTGCTGGACGGTGAATTGCCCACGCGCGCCGCCATGCTGCTGGGCGGCAAGAGCATCTACACGGGTGGCGGACAGGTGGCGGATGTGTCCGCCGCGCACCGGCTGGGCGCGGACAACCTAGCGTTTCGCGGGCACACGCTCATTGCCGAGGGCGCGCGCAGCGCCACCGCCATCCTCTCGCGCCCAGACGGCGTGCTGCTGCAGGAGCTGCCCTTTGAGATTGAACTCAAAAAATTCCACCTGGCGCATTACCCCAACGGCACGCCGCGCCTGTATGCCAGCGAGGTGGTGCTGCACGACAAAACCAGTGGAGAGCAAATAGAACGCCGCATCGAAGTCAACCGCCCCGCTGCGCTGCGCGGCGTGACCATCTATCAAAGCGGCTTTGACGACGGCGGCTCGCCGCTGGCGCTGCGCGCCATTCCCATGAACGGTGCCCCCCGCGGGCCAGATGATGTGCGCTTGCGCGTGGGCGAGGCGCTGCCAATCACCGGCGGCGGCGAAACACTGACGCTGGAAGCGGTGGAGCTACGCACGCTCAACATGGAACCTGCGCCGCCACCCGCGCCTGAAGGCGCCGCGTCTGCCGCCTCCACCGCCGCCGCGCCCACAAACTCTGCGCTGCGCGACATGGGGCCAAGCATTCACTACCGCCTGCGCGACGCCGCCGGTCAGGCGCGCGAGTTCCACAGCTACATGCGCGCCGCCGACGTGGGCGACGCCGTGCCCGTCTTTTTATTTGGCGTGCGCGAAGCCGCTGGCGCGCCCTTTAGCTACCTGCGCGTGCCCGCCGACGAAGCGGGCAGCACCGCCGGCTTTGTGCGCCTGCTCGCCGCGCTGCACAACGGCGAGCAGCGCCAGCAGGCCGCCACGCGCTACGCCGCGCTGGCCAGCGCCTCGCCAGAGGCACGGGAGCAGCTTGCCGACTCCGGGCGCCGCGCGCTGGCGCTGTTTGCCGGCGACGAAAAAATAGACGGTAAAAGCGTCGCCGGCCTGCCTGCGCTTTCCGCCTTTATTGAATCTGCCGTGCCCGAAGCGGAGCGCGAACGCGCCGCCCAGGTGCTGCTGCGGCTGCTGGGCGGCTGCCTGCACCAGCTCAACCAACTCTCGCGCGAAGCCGCCGCGCTGCCCCCGCTGCCTGACGAAGCCGCCAGCGCTTTTCTGACGGTGGCGCTGCTCGCCCTCTCGGACGCGCCGCACTACGGCGCCCCACTTGCCTTCACGCTGCACCACTTTGAGCCGCGCTACGCCAGCGCGCTGCAACTCACGCGCTCGCCCGGGCGCTGGCTCGTCTACCCCGGCTGCCTGCTGCTGGTTGCTGGCATCTTCGCCATGCTCTACGTGCGCGACCGGCGCCTGTGGCTGTGGCTGGCCGCTGACGGCAGCGGCGGCACGCGCGCCACCATCGCCATGTCGGCGCGCCGCCGCATGGTGGAAAACACGCGCGAGTTCGCGCACCTTGCCGCCTGGCTGCTGCCCGGCAGCCGCACCACACACGAGGAGGAAACCACGCCATGAGCAACCTTTCAGCCCCCCCTGTCCCGCCCGCCGAAACTCCCGCCGCCCCGCTACCCGCCGCGCCTGTGACAAAACACCGCACGCGGCGCGACTGGGTGTTTGCCGCACTCGTTGCCCTCATCGGCGCCGCACTGCTGTGGCGCACGCGGCACTTGATGGACGGATATGAAGCGGCCATCGGCATCGTCTGCGTGCCTCTTCTCATCTGGCTGGGCTGGGCGTGGACGCCACTGCAGGCGCTCATGCTCGCCGCCGCGCTTTTGGCCTGGGGCGGCATCGCTGCGTACGGCGGCGACATTGCACGCGCCAGCACCTCGTTCTGGCTCAAATACTTCCTCTCCAGCCAGTCAGCCATCCTGTGGATGTGTGTGCTGTTTTTCATGAGCTGCATCTTCTACTGGATAGGCATGGCCGCGCGCAGCAGCGCCGAAGTGTTTGAGAGTCTGGGCGCACGTCTGGCGTGGGTGGGCGTGGCGCTGGCGCTGGCGGGCACGCTGCTGCGCTGGCACGAGAGCTACCTGCTGGGCGTGGGGCATGTGCCCGTGAGCAATCTGTACGAAGTGTTCGTCATGTTCTGCTGGATGACGGCACTGCTGTATTTGCACTACGAAGCGCAATACGCCACCCGCGCCATGGGCGCCTTTGCCATGTTGGCCGTCAGCGCCGCAGCGGGCTTTTTGCTCTGGTACGCGCTGGTGCGGCAGGCAGGCGACATCCAGCCCCTCATCCCCGCGCTGCAAAGCTGGTGGATGAAGCTGCACGTGCCCGCCAACTTCATCGGCTACGGCACCTTTGCGCTGGCGGCCATGCTGGGCTTTGCCTGGCTGGTGAAAAGCCAGGGGCAGGAGGCGCGCCTGCTGCGTTTGGCGCCCGTGTGGCTCTTTGGCGTGGCGCTGTGCTTTGTGCCCGTAGCGTTTCGCGCCGCGCGCAGCAGCGGCGGTGCGGGCAGCAGCTTCTGGCTGGGCTACACCCTCATCTCGGCGGCCATCATCGGCGCCATCGTGCTGGGCAGACGACGCATCGCCGCCCGCCTGCCCGCCTTTGAAGTGCTGGAAGACGTGATGTACAAGGCCATCGCCGTGGGCTTTGCCTTCTTCACCATCGCCACCGTACTCGGCGCGCTGTGGGCCGCTGACGCCTGGGGTAGCTACTGGAGCTGGGATCCCAAAGAAACTTGGGCACTCATCGTCTGGCTCAACTACGCCGCCTGGCTGCACATGCGTCTGCTCAAGGGGCTGCGCGGAGCGGTGGCCGCCTGGTGGGCGCTGGCTGGTCTCGTCATCACCACCTTCGCCTTCCTGGGCGTGAACATGTTCCTCTCCGGGCTGCACAGCTACGGCTCCGTCTAACCCTCAACGCCGCCCCACTGCATGCCGCGCTTTTTCCTTGAACAGCAGCCCCTGCACGAAAGGCAAACGCTGGCGCTCCCCCCCGCCGTCGTGCGCCATGTGCAGGTGCGGCGCATGCAGCCCGGGCAAGACATCGTCCTGTTCAACGGCACCGGCGGCCAGTGGCGCGCACGCATCGCGCGCATGGGGCGCAGCAGCGTCAGTGTGCAGGTAACGGCCTTTGAAGACGTGGAGCGCGAAGCGCCGCGCCCCGTGCACCTGGGCTGCGGGCTGATTGACGCCAGCCGCTTTGACTGGCTGGTAGAAAAAGCCTGCGAACTCGGCGCCGCCAGCCTCACCCCGCTGCTGCTGGCGCGCAGCCACGCCAGCGGCAACGCCGCGCGGCGCGCAGAACGCTGGCGCGCCATCACTGCCGCCGCCTGCGAGCAATGCGGACGCAACCGCCTCATGCCCATCGCCCCGCCCTGCACACTGGATGAATGGCTGAACAGGCTGGAAAGCGGCGCCCAGCGCCTCGTGCTGGACGCGGACGGCGCCCCGCTGCGCCCGGACGCAGCCACCGGACGCAGCCTCGCTCTGCTCTCCGGCCCTGAAGGCGGGCTGACCGACTTTGAACTCGCCGCCGCCCGCGCCGCCCACTTCATCCCCGCCAGCCTAGGCGCACGCACTCTGCGCGCCGAAACCGCACCGCTGGCGGCACTGGCTGCTGCACTGATATAGAGAGTATATCGTGGTTTCCGGCATATCTTGCGGGCAATGAATGGTAACATTCATGAGTATTTTACCTGTATCAATGCCACGTATGCATTGAGCAGAGAGCTTGCAACCCGCTTGCAGGCGACGTTATCCCTGGCGCTGCCAGTGCGCGCAAAGTGCGCTGGAGTGCCAGCGGGCATTTCTTTTTTGTGCTCCGGATTGCCTATTTTTTGAGCAATTGGGTACATTTCGGGCGCAGTTATGCCATCTGCGCCAGTTGCTTTCTCACTTTTCTGCAGATTGGCAAACGTAAAGAACATCGTCAGACGTGCTGCGTTCTTTTGCAGTCCATGGCTATTCTATTGTGAAGAAAATTGTGTTTTTATAAGATTTATGATCCTATCATTTCCCCTATCATTTGCAAGTTTTAGTACGCTGACGCCATCATTTCTAGTTATATTAACGTCAGCACCTGCATCTAGTAATAACTGGACGGTTTTTAAATTATCATTAATTACAGCTTTCATAAGGGCAGTTTCTCCTACGTTATCAACAGAATTTAAAATGACTCCTTTAGTAATAAGAAATTTTACAATATTTTCTCTACCATGAAATGCTGCATGCATTAATGCAGTCCATCCTTTATTATCATGAGCATTAATATCAATCATCTTTTTATTAAATAAAAATTTTACAATATCAATTCTCCCATTCCAAGAGGCAGAGAACCAAGCGTCTTTT
>ONTY01000081.1:6527-9992 GCA_900320815.1 uncultured Pseudomonadota bacterium | reverse complement strand
CCCCGACGATGCCGCCGCCGCGCGGCAAGAAAGGCTCTCCTCCACCATGCAGCACACAGAAAGCACCGCCGCTGCCACCACAACCCTCTCCACCACCAACCCCCTGCTGCGCCTTGGGCTGGTGCCGCAAATCATCATCGGCCTGGTCGTGGGCATCGCGCTGGGCGCGCTGCTGCGCGTCATCGGCTTACCGGCACTTGCCAGCTGGGTGCTGGGGCTGGGTCGCCTGATGGGCGGCATGTTCGTGGGCGCGCTCAAAGCCGTCGCCCCCATCCTCGTGTTTGCCCTCGTGCTCGCCGCCGTCTCGCAGCACAGGGCGGGCAGCGCCACCAACATCCGCCCCATCTTGCTGCTGTATGTCATCGGCACCTTCCTGGCGGCGCTTGTCGGCACCACGCTCAGCTTCCTGTTCCCCTCCACGCTGCACCTCACAGGTGTGGAAGCGCAGCAAATGCAGGCGCCGCAGGGCATTACCACCGTGCTGCACAACCTGTTCATGAACCTGGTCTCCAACCCGGTGCAGGCGCTGGCCAACGCCAACTACATCGGCATCCTTGCCTGGGCCGCTGTGCTGGGCGCGGCGCTGAAAAAAGCCGGTGAGAGCACACGCACCTTGATTGCCGAGTTCGCTCAGGCGTGCACATCGGTGGTGCGCTGGGTGATTCGCTTCGCGCCGCTTGGCATCTTCGGGCTGGTGCTCGTGACCACAGCAGAAGAAGGGCTGCAAGGGCTGCAACGCTTCGCGCACCTCATCTACGTGCTGCTGGCGGCGATGCTCCTCGTCGCACTCGTTGTCAACCCGCTGCTGGTGTTCTGGAAAACGCGCCGCAACCCCTACCCACTCGTGTTCACCTGCCTGCGCGAGAGCGGCATCACGGCGTTCTTCACGCGCAGCTCGGCGGCCAACATCCCGGTGAACATGAACTTGTGCCGCAAGCTCGGCCTGCACGAGGGCACCTACTCCATCTCCATTCCGCTGGGCGCCACCATCAACATGGCCGGTGCCGCCGTAACGATTAGCGTGCTCACGCTCGCTGCCGTGCACACCCTGGGCATCAAGACGGACTTCGCCACCGCGCTGCTGCTCAGCGCCCTGTCGGCGGCGGGCGCCTGTGGGGCGTCCGGCGTGGCGGGCGGCTCGCTGCTGCTCATCCCCATGGCGTGCAGCCTGTTCAACATTGACAACAACATCGCCATGCAGGTGGTGGGCGTGGGCTTTGTCATTGGCGTGATTCAGGACTCGGCAGAAACCGCGCTCAACTCATCGACGGACGTGCTCTTCACCGCCGCCGTCGACCAGTCGCAGCACGCCAGCGCCTTTGCCGCACCTGCCGCATCTGCCGCATCTGCCGCACCAGACGGCAACGCCGGCGCATAAGACGCACAGCACACAAAGCAAAGGCGACTTGCCCCACGCGGCAAGTCGCCTTTTTCTTTGCTGTGGGTATCAATGTGCTACCCGCAACTTTTGCGGGCAAACAGAGTACAAAGCATGGAGTATCTATATACTCCGATGATATATCTTCAATTGCCCGCTATATTTGCGGGCAATCATCGTATACCCAACACACTGATTTTATTGCCCCACAGCTGACGCCCAGCCCTACCACGTCCACTTGCGCCAGTCATCATCGGCGCCAATGATTTTTTTGGCCGTTTCTTTCAGCATCCACAGAAAATTGTCGCTATTTTCAAAATTGCCCGTCAGGCAGCCGCTGCTAAATTGGTGGCAATTATCAAGAACAAGGTTGTAATCGCGGCTGCGGCCAACCATCTCCAGCGCGCGCTGCGCCGCTTGCCGCGAGCCAACGGCACGCCCGTCGCGGCTGGATACATAAATGCTCCAGCAGTCAGAAGCCATGTGCTCCAGGGGCAGCGCGCCCAGCAGCGCAGCCATATCTTTTTTTCCAAGCACCTCCAGCGCGCGGGTGGTGGCCGCTTTCAACACTTCCGCACGCCCTTGCAGCGGGGTTTTCAGGAATTTTGAGGCCGACACTTTTTTAATGTGCCCAGTGCCTTCCAGTTCAACAATTTCGCCATTGCCTACATAAACGCCTGAGTGCTCTATCGTGCCATACACCATGCCGGTGTAAACGATGGAACCAATGCAGGGAGTAAACGGCGCTGCGCCGCCGCTGGCACGTGCGGCGACATAGCGTTTGGGAGGGACTTTTATGAACATGACTGGCTGTGATTCTCTCTTGGATAATGCCGGCGCAAAATGGCACAGGCACGTTCATTGAGGGCGCAAAACTCGCCCCATGAAAATTTGTCCTGAAAATGCAGCACATATTGCCTGTCCACGCGGCAAATATCGGGGCGGCTCTCGTAGATGCGGCACAGCTGCGTGCTGCGCTCAAGATGGCGGCAAGCGCCATCTTGAGCGGCCAAATGCGCCGTCAGCGGCGAGGCTTTGCTCGGTAATGATGGCAAGCGCGGCATTGATGGCGACGTCATTGCCGCCGTCCAGTCCCCGGAACAGCATCTCAAAGCTGGTGCTGAACACCTGGCGACGCTCGGCAAAGGTGCGCTCAATAAATGCGCGCCAGATTCGCCCCTGCTCCTTGATGGAGGCGAGTTGCACGTCGCGGTCGGCACGGATTTCTTCGCGCCGGGTTTTTTCCGCTTCGCAGATTCTGGTGTATTCCTTGAATGCCGTCAGAACATCCACTGCCGTCAAGGCAGGCATGGCAGGGGCGACAATGGTTTTGGCGCCCCTTTTGGCGAGCACAGCGGCAAGCTGTGCCGGAATTGCTGCTGGCATGACTGCATCCTTTTATCGGCGTGGTATATCAGCAGCACTGCAGAAAGCCGGAGAATGTGGCTTTCAACTCTTTGGCATCCACGGCGCTGCCGTCACTCTTCATGATTGGGGTGTCGAGTGCCAGTTTCAGCGTCTTGCCAATAGCCAGCAGGCGCTGGAAACGTTCAGGCGATTCATCGCTTTGCATTTGCCCGTGTGCCACGTCAAAGGCGCTGGCAAGCGCGCCAAGCACTTCTTCCGTCTCCTGCACGTTATCGCGCAATGCGGCAAGCTCGCTTTGCATTTTTTCAATTTCTGCGACGGCTTTCTCAACTTTGGCTTCATATTCGTACGCCTCGCTTTTGGCTTCTTGCGCCTTGGAATCCATCCACAAGCCAGTGATGAGCAGTGCCGGCGCGAGCACGATGCCGCCGAGCACCGCTGTGCCGCCTGCCACGCCCAAGCCGCCGGCGCTCAACGCTCCACCACCCAGCCAGGCCAGTGTGGCATTGCTGGCCGCCACGCCGTGCAGCGCTGTAATGGCGGTGCCTGTGGACGCAGTGCCAAGCAAACCAACGCTGCCATAGGCGCCCGCCGCAAGCAGCGCGCCGCCAGCAGCGCCCATCGCAGCGCCCCCGGCGGCGGCACCTACCAATTTCAGACTGGATTCGACATTTTTTTCCATTTCTGGCAGGTTCAACTCTTCAATTTCTTCTTCAAAG
>ONTY01000081.1:0-6508 GCA_900320815.1 uncultured Pseudomonadota bacterium | reverse complement strand
GCTTTTTGATTTCTTCCACCAGCCGGGCAATCTGGCTGGAAAAAATCCTGACTTTCAGTCGGCCCAAACCTTGAATGCGTGTATTCGTAAACTCGCGGCTACGCTCAAGGGCTTCGACGGCAGTTTCATGGCGCTTTTTGGCACGTTCAACAATCTGCCGGGCGAGTTCCATATTTTCCTTGGCATCCAGGGCTTTTTTGACGCCATAACCGCCGACTCCAAGAGCCGCCAAGCCAGCAACAACGGGAATAAGAGGAAGTGGCATGATGTGGTTCCTTTGTGAGGTTGGGTGGAAAAATCAAGAAAAACGGTTGTTCAATCGCCGTTTTTGCCAATGAGTTTGTGCAGGGCTTGCAGTGCAAGAGTGCCAGCGGCAAGGGCAACGGCGGCAGGCAAGGCGTCGCGTATGTGGCCAAAAGCCTGCTCCAATGGGGTGGCAAATCGGCTTGTGGTGGGGCTGCCGCAGCGCGGGCAGCGTTCGTAGCGGAGGGCACGAAAAGGTTCTGTGTCGCTGTATGTGGCGCTGCGCCGCCACCAGCATTTGGTGCATGTGCAAATGGTTGTTTGGGCAACGGGCATGGCGGTTGTTTTTTCCTTTTTTAGGTGCAGTGGTTTCAGTGGTGGTTTTGGGTGGGCGGAAATTGCTGTGTCGGCAATTGCGGCGGTGTGTGTGTTCCTGGTTTTCGGGCTGCGATGGCAACAGCGGCAATCAGCCAGACAATAAGGCTCCACGGCAGCAGTGCGGTGGTGAGCCAGATGAGAATGATGGCAATGAGAGCTGTGGTGATGAATTTGATGAGCAAGGGCAAAAGCACTTCGCGCGCACCAATGGCGGCGACGCCAAGAATGGCAAGAATCAGCAGGCCAAAGAGAATGTGCATGGCGCTTCCCCCTCATTGCTTGGCGCGCTTTGGGCGCGCGGGTTTTTTCGCCGGCTTCTTCGCTGGTTTTGTGGCGGCTTGTTTTTCTTGCTCCGCGCCGCCCCACGCGGCCAGAGTTTGGCGCAGTTCGTCCAGCAGGCGTTGTTCCCATTCGCCGGGCTGCACGATGCGCAGGTGTGGCATCCAGTAGCGCACAACGGGCAAAAGCTGCTGCAGGTGGTGAATGCGGGCGGTTATCTGCAGTGAACCATCCGGGTTTTGGAATATGTCTTGCTGCGGCAGCAGTTCGCGCCGCTGAAAATAGTGGGCAATTTCGGGCGCGGCGCGCAGGCGCACGGTGGTGGCGCTGGGGGTGAACCACACATCGCTTTGGCTGGCCAGATAGTCCAGGTGGCGCTGCTGGTGGCGAAAGCGGGCGTTTTTATCCACCTGCAGCGCCTGGATGCGCGCGAGGCTGAACACTTTCAGCTGCGTGGCGCCGTCTTCAAGGGCGGCCAGATACCAGGCGCCGCTTTTGTGAATGAGGCGATAGGGCTGCGCGCTGCGCGCCTTGCCCTTGTAGACAAAGCGGCAGGGATGGCGCTGCTGCACAGCCTCTTGCAGCGCGGCAAAGTGCTGGGCGGGGATGTCTTCTTGCGGCGTGCCGTGCACCAGCAGGCCGCGTTCGGCTTCGGGGCGTTCAAGCTGACCGATGAGCCAGGGGCGGGTGTGGTCGGGAAAGATGTCTTGCACGCCCGCCATGCGCGCGTATTTGTCAAGGTGCGTGGCGGGGATGGTGCTGCGGGCGGCGGCGGTCAGTTGCCAGCGCCCTTCTGGGGTGCGCTCGACAAAGCCGGCAAGCCGATCGCAAAGGTCGCGCTCTATGGTGCGAACGCCAACGCCAAAGTGCGCGGCAAGTTGTTTTTTGTCTACGTCCCCGCCCTGGTGCAGCAGCGCAAGGATGTGCGAGATGCGCTGCGCGAACTTTTCGCCCCGCTGCAAAGCGCCGCGTGGCTCACTCCGTCGGGGGGGGGGGTTAATAGCATATTTTCCATGAGAAGTCATGTGGCCGAAGGTGCGTCAAAACGTGTGCCTTGGGTGCACTTTATGCGCCAGCTGCGACACGGTATGTCGCGCCAAATTTTTTGTTTGACGCGCTGGGCCAGCACGCCGCAACTATACGTCATGCGCATTGGCAAAAAGAGGATGGCTTGATAGATACTGCACCAAATAGATTGTGTTTGCCGGCCTATCTTGCTGGCAATCAATACTATACTCAATGACAAGAGGCTGGGTCATGGCGCTGTTGGCGTGGGCTGTACACCTCTGCCACCTGCTTCCAGCGAGCGTTTTTACGGCTGCGGCAGTGCAACAGCCGAATGCGGGAAAAGCGCACGCAAGCGCATCTGGCACGCTATTTGCTTGCCCTCGCTGATCCAAGAACGTGCAGGCGCCGCTGTACCATGCGCGGCTTTCCTCGCCGCAACCCTCTTGACGCAAAAAAGGACAACGTACAGCTATGGCGGACTTCAGCGAACAATTTGATTTGCACGGCCAATGGCGCCACAACATGGATACCCGTCTCAAAGAGCTGGGAGATTGGCTGCGAGAGCACGAGTTGCTCGACGACGGTGCCGATGAGCGCCTGCACCAGCTCTGTGAACAGTTGCGCAGCGACAAAGTGATGGTGGCGTTTGTGGCCGAGTTTTCGCGCGGCAAGTCGGAGTTGATTAACGCGGTGTTTTTTGCCAGCTACGGACGGCGCATCATGCCGGCGAGTGCCGGGCGCACCACGATGTGTCCAACCGAGTTGGGCTGGGACGCCAGTGTGCCCCCCTGCCTGCGACTGCTGCCGGTGCACACGCGGCTGCAGCCGCAGAGCTTGCTGGAGTGGCGCATGACGCCAGAAAAATGGGAGCGCATTGACTTGGATGTGAACAACGCCGAGCAAATGGCCAACGCCATGGAAAAAGTCTCCGAAGTGCTGCACGTGCCGCAAGATGAAGCGCGCGCACTGGGCTTTTGGCACGATGACCGCCCGCAAGACAACCCGCCTGTGGGCGAGAACGGATTGGTGGAGGTGCCGCGCTGGCGCCACGCTCTTATTAATGTGGCGCACCCGCTGCTCAAGCGCGGCCTGGTGGTGCTTGACACGCCCGGGCTGAACGCCATCGGCGCCGAGCCGGAATTGACCGTGGGTCTTATCCCGCAAGCGCAAGCAATGGTGTTTGTGCTGGGCGCGGATACGGGAGTGACGAAGTCTGACCTTGCCATCTGGCACGAGCACCTGGCGGCGCTCACGGGTTCCAGCAGCGCGCGCTTTGTGGTGCTCAACAAGATTGACACGCTCTGGGACGAGTTGAGCACCCCGGCGCAGATTGAAGAGCAAATCCGCCGCCAATGCGCTGAGACCGCGCGCACCCTCGAACTGGAAGATGACCAGGTGCTGGCTATTTCGGCACAAAAGGGGCTGCTGGCCAAAGTGCGCGGAGATAAAAAACTGCTTGCCGAAAGCCGCCTGCCGCACTTTGAAGATGTGATGGGACACACCGTGCTGGGCGCACGCCAGCAAATGCTCGAAGACGCAGTGCGCTCGGTCACTGGCGGGCTGCAGGCACAGGCGGCACGCACGCTGGAAATGCGCCGCCGCGAGATGTCCGAGCAGCTGCTGGAGTTGCGCGGGCTGCGCGGCAAGAACCAGGCCGTCATCCGCCGCATGAAAGAGCGCGTGGAGCAGGAGAAAACCGGCTTTGACCGCAGCGCCGCCAGCGTGCTGGCTGTGCGCTCGGTGCACATGCGGCTGCTGCGCAATGTCTTCAAACTGCTCAGCACGACCACCATCAAACAGGAACTCGCTGACCTGACCGGCGCGCTGCGCGCCCAAGGGCTCAAGCTCGGCATCAAAAAGTCATATGCCCAAGGCTTTGAGCGGCTGCGCGGCGTTGTTGCCAAGGTGCAGTCGCTCGAGAGCGAAATCCACAACATGCTCGAGGCCTCGTTCCGCCAGCTCAACACCGAATACGGCTTTTCGCTGCAAACCGTCGCACGCCCTGATGTCTCGCGCCTGCTGCAAGACCTCAACGCCGTGGAAAACAGCCATCTGCAGTACCTTGGCGTGGGCAACATGGTGCGGCTGGCGCAGCCGGAGTTTTGCGAAAAACTCGCCCGCGCCCTGCTGGCACGTGTGCGCTCCATCTTTGAGGCAGCGCTGGGAGAAATTGAGCTGTGGAACAAGGCCAGCACCACACAGGTGGACGTGCAGCTGCGTGAGCGGCGCCAAGCCTACAACCGCCGCATCGACGCCATTGCCCGCATCTCAGGGGCTGCCGGCGGGCTGGACTTGCGCATCGGCGAAATTGAAGCGCAAGAGGCCAGCTTGGCAGACATCGCGCAGCAACTGGACGCCAGCGTCGGCGCACTGCTCTCGCCCGCAGCAGGCGAGCCGCAAACCGCCACACCAATTGCTGCCTAAGCGGCAGCAGCGCCATACCCTTGAGCCATAAAGCCAGAGGCGGCCACTTGGCCGCCTTTCTTATGTCCTGGCAGCGCCGCAGCGGGCGGCACGATTTGCCCTGGCAGCACACGAGAGAGCCGTACCGCGTCTGGCTCTCCGAGGTCATGCTGCAGCAGACGCAGGCTGCGCGCGTGCTCCACTACTGGCCGCGCTTTCTCGCGCGCTTTCCCACGCTCGCCAGCCTCGCTGCCGCGTCGCTGGAAGACGTTCTTGCTCTCTGGAGCGGGCTTGGCTACTACCGCCGCGCCGCGCTGGTGCACCGCTGCGCGCAGTGCGTTGCCACGCAGCACGGCGGCGAGTTTCCGCGCAGCGCAAAAGCGTTGCAGGCGCTGCCCGGCATCGGGCGCTCCACGGCAGCGGCCATCGCCGCTTTCTGCTGGAATGAGCGCGCCCCCATCCTTGACGGCAACGTGCGCCGCATCCTTGCGCGCGTCTTCGCCCTGGACGCCCCAAGCGAGCGCCAGCTCTGGCAACTGGCCGAGAGCCTGCTGCCGCAAAGTGCCGCTGACATGCCCACCTACACCCAGGCGCTCATGGACCTCGGCGCCCTGCTCTGCACCCCGCGCCAGCCGCAGTGCAGTGCCTGCCCCCTTGCCGGCTGCTGCGCCGCCGCTGCCAGCGGTGCGCCAGAGGGCTGGCCCGTCCGCACATCCCGCCCCGCGCGGCGCAGCCTCACGCTCTGGCTGCTGCACGCCAGCACTGCTGATGGCACGCGCATCTGGCTTACCCAGCGCCCCACGCGTGGCATCTGGGGCGGGCTGTATTGCCTGCCCGCCTTTCCCAGCCGCGCACGCCTGCTCGCCGCCTTGCCAGAGGGTGTGCGCACCGCCGCCCGCGAGCAGCCGCCCATCACGCACCTGCTCACGCACCGCAGCTTGCAGCTTTGTTGCATCAGCGCCCCCTTTGCCGCTGGCGCCACCCCGCCCGCCCCCGGCGCCTGGCACAGCACCGTCGCGCTGGGCGCCCTCGGTCTGCCTGCGCCCATCCGGCGATTTCTCCAGGCCATGCACAAAAAGCAGGAATAAAAAAACGACGCCTGTCCACATAAAAAGTGCAACTTATGCCACAAAAAATACTCCATACAATTTTTGGCACGGCCTGACAAAAAAACACAGCCCCCACTCCCTGCCCGCACCATGAGCGCCCCCGTCAAACTCACCGCCCGCCAGAAGCAAATCTTGCACTTTATTGAACAGCGCATCGACAGCTGCGGCGCCCCGCCCACGCGCGCCGAAATCGCCGAAGCCTTTGGCTTTAAATCTCCCAACGCCGCTGCCGAACATCTGCGCGCTCTCGCGCGCAAAGGCGTGCTGGAACTCCGCAGCGGCACTGCCCGTGGCATCCGCCTTGCCGCTCTTGCCTCCGCTGCCAGCCAGGCGCCGCGCACCACGCTGCTGGCTCTGCCGCTCATTGGGCACGTTGCCGCCGGCGCTCCCATCCTTGCGCACCAGTGCATTGAACGCTACTACCGGCTTGACCGCAGCCTGTTTGCCGAGCGCCCCGACTACCTGCTGCGCGTGCGCGGTCTGTCCATGATGGGAGCCGGCATCCTTGACGGCGACCTGCTTGCCGTGCGCCGCACTCCGGAGGCGCAAAGCGGACAAATCGTCGTCGCCCGCCTGGGCGATGAAATCACCGTCAAGCGCCTGCGCCGCACCCGCGAGGGCATCTCCCTACTGCCCGAAAACCCCAGCTACCTTCCCATCCCCATTGACGGCAGTCAGCCTTTTGCCATTGAAGGCCGCGCCGTCGGCCTGCTGCGCTGCGGCGGCATTTGAGGCGCTTTCCTGAATACTCCTCACATCAAACGAAAATTACCCGCCATATATAAAGGCAACATGCATATACTCTGCAAGTATACAATCAATCTATAGGATGATTAAAGGGTATCCATTGATTGCCGGCAATATCTAAGGGCAAAGAGAATAGAGCATAGGGAGTATATGATTTCTCTCCTCAACAAGAACAAGCCATAAAAAACCCCCGCCCGGCCCAGTGCCAGCAGCGGGGGTGTGAGCGGGCGCCAGGGCGCCAAGGCGAATCTGCTTTTCTTACTGGCAGTTTTCGCTGATGAGTTGTTGCAGGCGCTTTTGTTCAACGGTGCGATATTCGTCGTCAATGATGACGCGCTCGC
>ONTY01000098.1:2221-8366 GCA_900320815.1 uncultured Pseudomonadota bacterium | reverse complement strand
AGCGCCAGCGCCAGTAGCGCCAGCAGCGCGCGCCCATGTGCGTGCAGCGGCGCTGCTGGCACAGGGCAGGGCGCGCGGCGTGCCGCCGCTGCCTGCCAGCCCCATGCGCCCAGCGCCAGCGCGCACACAGCCGCCAATGCTGCGGCGGCTGGCCAGCCCAGTGCATTGGCGCCCAGTTCGCGCACCAGCAGCGCCAGCGCCTGCCCCCAGCCCAAGGGGGCAATCCAGCCAATCTCGCCCTGGTGCGCAGCGGCAAAGCCCGCCTGTGCCACCCACAGCCAGGCGGCCAGCGCCAGCGGCGCCGCAGCCAGTCGCACCAGCGCCGCTGCATCGTGCCGCCGCAGAGCCAGCGCGCCATACACCGCCCAGAGCAGCACCACAACGGCGGCGGCGTTGTAGTGCGTCAGGCACGCGGCGGCGGCGAGCAGCGCCTCGCCCCAGCCGGGCGGCGCCGCGTGTGTCCAGCCGCCTGCCGCGCGCTGTGCAAAGCGCACGATGAGCGGCAGCAGCAGCGCCGCGCCCAGGCTGTAGGCGCGTGCCTCTTGTGCATACGCCGCCAGCAGCCAGGATGAAGCCGTCAGCCCCAGCAGCGCCGCCCACGCTACGCCAGCGGCTGCAGCGCGCCGCTGCCATGCGCCCCATGCCAGCCACAGCAGTGCCAGCACGGCGGGCAGCGCACTGGCGACACGCAGCGCGGCTTCACCATCGCCCAGCAGGCGCACGCACAGTTTGGCGGCCAGTTCAAACAGCGGCGGCGACTGGTCGGCGCCCTTCACCGTCCAAAAGGTATCGCCCGGCTGCAATTCAGCAAACGGCACGTGGCGCAGCCACGGCTGCCCGGGCGCGGGCTGCAGCGCGCGGTTCAGGATGAGGTCGGCGGAAAACAGCTCATCCGCCCACAAGCTCTGTTGCCCCAGCCCGCTCAGCCGCAGCCATGCGCCCAGCAGCAGCGCCAGCGCCAGCGCGGCGACCCACAGCGCGCTGAGTGTGCCTCGGAGATTCATGCGTGTTCCTCGTTTTTTGCCACATGCACTGCACGCATTCGGCACGCATATTTTTCGCTGCACATAGGCAGCAGAAAGCCAGAAAGCATGGCGGAGCGAGAGAAAATAAAATGATATGCAGATACCACTCCGGGATACACCTTCCGCTTGTTATTAAAAGAGCGCGCCGGTAAACAGTAGCGGTGCGAGCACAAAGGCGTTTTTTACCCATTGGCGCGGGCGCATTTAGCAGATCGCGCACCAGCCCCGTGATGCAGCAGCGCCAGCGTGAGCAGCGAAACCGTGGAAGTAGCCTTGAATAGGCTCATATAGTGTTAGGGTTGGTCTGAAAAAAACCTGTTCAGGGTCTTGAGCCATGCACTTCTTCCGAGGAGCAATAAACGCTGCGGATACGCAGGGAGACAGGTTATGCAGCCCTTTCTTAGTTTGCAGGCTGTGGACGCAGCGTGAGCACATGTGCCAAAACGCCATGTCCTGACAAATCACGAGCTTCATAACGGGAATTGCATACGTGCAGGATGTTGGCAAGTGCTGGCAAATGCATGCTAGGAGCGATCACGCCGACCCGTTCTCCTTCCAAGGCGAGACAGGTATCTGCAGCCTCTTCCACGCTGCCCAATGCTCGCAGACGGAATGTGCGCCCCGAGCGTGCGCCAGCGTAATACTCCAGCGGCTGCGTTGAATAGGCAATAGCGCCAAGCAGCAATATATCCCCATCGTGCAGATGCGCCATGACACGGGCTGCGGCGTTGCGGTAGTCCTCCTGCTTGCGCACAGGCAGGTGTTGCAGTGCGGGCAATTGCACGACCAGCAGCACTGCTGCCAACACCAACGCTAGCGCCTTCCAGCGTACCGCCAAAAGCGCCAATGCAGCAGCGGCAACGGTGTACAGCACGGGCAATAAAAAAATTAGATGCCGAGGGTGCCAGATGCGGCTGAGCATCACAATACCGCTCAACAGTGCAAACATGAGTATTGCCAATGCCAGCAACGCCAGCAGTGCGCGTCCCTGCATCTGCATTGAAGGTGAAGTGTTTTTGCGCGATGCTATCCGTATGCACAACGCCAGCACGCATACCGCCGTCAACGTTGCCGTTGCAGGCCAACCCAGTGCTTGTGCCCCCAACTCGTTTCCAAGCAGTGCCAGCGATTGCCCATAGTTCATATGGGGTATCCAGCCGACGTGTCCTTTGCTGCCAGCCCTGAACCCCGTATGCGCCACCCAAAGCCACACGATCAGTGTCAACGGTGCAACGGCGAGGCGGGTGATGGCCGCCATATCGCGCCGCTGGTATGCCAGCGCGCCATAAGCGCACCAGAGCAGAGCCACAAGCACGGCAGCGTTGTAGTGAGCTAAGCATGCAGCGGCGCCAAGTAGAGCCTCGCCCTTGCCGGGCAGCGCTGCCTGCTGCCAGCCATGCGCCACGCGCTGCCAAAAGCGCACGATGAGCGGCAGCACCAGCGCCGCGCCTAGGCTGTAGGTGCGCGCTTCCTGCGCGTACGTCACCAGCAGCCAGGACGACGCCGTGAGTGCCAGCAGAGCTGCCCATGCTGCAGCATCCGGGGCGTCGCGGCGGCGCCACGCGCATGCAGCCAGCCACACCAGCACCAGCGCTGACGGCAGGGCGCTGGGGGTGCGCAGCGCCGCTTCACCATCGCCGAGCACGGGTACGCACAGTTTGGCAGCCAGTTCAAACAGTGGCGGTGATTGGTCTGCTCCCTTGACTGTCCAAAAAGTATCTCCTGGATGTAACGCTGAAAAACTTGCGCGACGCAACCAAGGTTGCCCATCCTCCGGCAGCAATGGGTGACGTAGCACCACGTTGGCAGAAAACAGTTCGTCGTCCCACAGTCCCTGCTGCCCCAAGTTGTCAAAACGCAGCCAAGTGCCGAAAAACAGCAGTAGCGTCAAGGCGATGACGTAGAGGACAGAACGAATGTTCATTTTTCTTATGCACCAGTATTCTGTTTATTGACACCAGAGAATGTTCAATGATTGATTGAAACCTGCGTAAACCTTGTGAGATTGCCTCCAACAAATGATTGGGAACGCATGAAATCCGGGTTGTATATTTCATGCGAAAATGAAAATGATGATATAGTCCACTCTTTTGGATTCCGGTAGTTTGAACCATAAAACTTCACGATGTCAGTTTCGGTCACTTGATTTATAGTTTTCCCGGTTTTTTTGGATGTGGCGATTTTTAATGCGTTCAAAAACTGGTTGAAACTGATTTCAACTTGGAACTTTTTTTGCCCATTCCAGGTGCTTTTTGCTGTTGACTCTCCCCACGATGTCCAAAGAGAAATACCGTTGTAAGCCGTTGATATTCCAGTGCCCCCAATCACGCCAGCCACATAGACCAGCCTATTTTGTGATGGGTCTGCATTAATATGCGTTGCGCCGCTGGTATCCAAATTAGAATATACGCCATTGATTGCATTAATCATTGAGTATGCTATTTGTGTATTATCTTTTGCGTTGTGGAAATTGACGGTGATTTGTTGCCTTACTTGTTGCCGTGAAGGGTTTTCGAGATGAAATTTGACAAGCCCTTGTTCACTGATGAAAGCTACCCTCAATTTGTCAAAATTATTTCCCCCCGCCCCAAAGTGATAAAATACTTCACTAGAAGGACAATTGTTTTTGTAGCATTGATGGCTTACAAAGGTTCCTTGAATGTATTGGTTGCTTCTCGCATGGTCTCCGTACTGGTCGTATGGCTGAAAGAAGGCCAATC
Source organism: uncultured Pseudomonadota bacterium (assembly GCA_900320815.1). Taxonomy (GTDB): domain Bacteria; phylum Pseudomonadota; class Gammaproteobacteria; order Burkholderiales; family Burkholderiaceae_C; genus Ottowia. Next base: position 4,621 of record ONTY01000098.1, on the reverse strand, counting down.
CACCGCCAACAGGTTTTGGCCTCGAGTGCGTATAGACACCTATCCCTGCGGAGCCATATTTGTCAGCATACCTTTTGAAGTGGGCATGAGAAAATCCAAGCCAATTTTTGTTTTCACAAATGCTCGTATTGCTAGTTGGAGTAAAATGCTCATTTAAATATCCACCACTTAGACCTGTATCGGAAATTAAATCCCAAAAAATCAAATTTTCGGCAGGACCGTTAACAAAGCTATTCCCCATGTCGCACTCTGCAGCAGAGTCTGTGCCTCCCCAGAAACTTACGCGCCACCCTTTCCCCAAATTTAACGATGGATTCCAGGCTGCCTCGACAATTCTGTCAATTTCACCAGTGTAATCGAGTTGTAGGTTTCTGGATGTCTGAGCATGGACGGGAAAGGTCAGAAACGAGCTGACGAAAAGTGGAAGCAATGCTTTTCTCATTTTCTATTTCCTTTGCATGAAGATGCGCGAGAAATTATTAAATGGTCGTTTGGTGCAGTTTTGTTCGGTGCAAAAACTGCTGCCGGCTCACTCCGCCTGCGTCTTCATCCGCCCTCGCCATGGCGCAGCCGGCGATGCAGGCTGCGATTTCGGTATCGTGTGATGCCGGAGGAGACGTGTGCGTGTGCATCGCGCAGTTCTTTCATTGCCGCTCCTAGATTAGCATGGAACGGCAGACACACGATGGTAACATCCGCTACCAACGGGAACCCATCCTGCATTAGGTGTAACGGGTGGTTCACAGATCCATTGAGTTTTTACTGAACCAGAACAAAAGGTTCCGCCCGATGAACGAATTTGCGGCTCCCACCATTGGGTGGAAACATTTGTTCCGCCATAGTTTATGATGCCAAAATAAAAGCCTGATATATACCATCCGCGTAGGTTTTTATTCAATGTTGTCCCGAACGGGCGTGTTGGCTTTGTGTGGCCACTGAGTATAATTGCCTGTAACCGTGGGAGGATGTCGATATTGAAAGTTCTCTTTTCGCCTGCTGATAAGCGTGAACCGCCTCCATAATTAGTAATAGTGTCACCGGCACAGAACAGATATCTGTAGCTTTCATTGACTTTATCTGGATAAGCGCCTTCATAATCTGGACACCAGACAATGTTCCTGCCCATGGCATTCGTTCCGCCAATGTCTATTTGAAGAAAGAATGTTTGCGCTGGTGTTTGATCATTTTGCAGCACGAGAGAAGCGACCATGTTTGTGGAGTTAACGCGGCATGAGCCTGAGGCGTTTGAATAGGGGAAACTTGCGCCAATACGCATTTGCAGCTGTCCGATATCGCTGAGATAAATTTTAACGGGTCGGTAGTCCTTGGGCTCCAAAAAAAGGTCAAGCTCGTTTTCTTCTGTTGTTGATCCAGACGAAGGGCAGGGAACGTGAGCTGCCGCCAGTTCATATACATTATTTATCCCGTTCAATTGCGGGTAAAATTTAATTCTTGTATGCCGATGTGCTATGGCCCACGGCTGTGAATGCTGGAACGTGGCGGGAAGCATGCTATAAATGTTGCCTCATTGACGCAAAGACCAAAAAATTTTACCATTTGCTGGTACATTATAGCCGGCTGTTCCACGATGGTTTCCATAAGTGTCGTCTATGTTAATATACGACATGAAAGGTTCAGTATAAGTGTGGGCTGCACAAGGGTAATATATTAATGCGCATGCAGACACAATACCGACCAGCGATTTGAATGTCAAGCGAAGAGAGGGCACTTTTCTCTCCATGAAGTTTACGGCGATTCAGTGCAAACAGTCTGTTTATGCAGAAAGATGCTTGCGCTGTAGAAAACCAAGACAACAGTAGCGAGGAAGGCTGCACAGCCGATGCTGTAGTATAGCACAGCGTGGCGCTCAAAATCCGCGTAGCCGTCGCCCAGCAAAGACGAAAAAAAGAAGTAGAGCGCCAGTATCTGTACTGCCAGAAGGGCAAGGCTCTCCGCCTTTCTTCTGCGCCAAGCAAGCGCCAAGGCCAGCAATGCTGGCAGGCAAAGCGGCATCAGAATGATGGTGCGGCGGATTATTCTGGGAAGTTCTGCGAGTGCGGCATCCAGCGATTGCGCAGCGGGCGAACGCAGCTCGTGCAAGTGTCCGTTTTGCATGCTTTCGACTTCTCCCAAAAACCATGGGATGAAGCAGCCGGTGCGGTTTTCCTGCAACTCGCCGTGGAAATGCCCGCGATGGCCATCGGCAGCGCGTACTGTCATGCGTACCAGCATTTCGGGATCCTTGAGCAATGCCGGCAGCAACCCATGCAAAGGAATCTGGAAAATGGTGGGGCAGTGCTCGGTGTATTGCGTCGTGGGCGTATCGTACCAACTATGACTTGAAAATTGCAGGCAGCTTGGAGGCAGATTTAACTGGCGCAGCGTATTAGCCGGGTTGCT
>ONTY01000098.1:0-2203 GCA_900320815.1 uncultured Pseudomonadota bacterium | reverse complement strand
AGTGTTGACGCGGTTGGCACGGCCAGTGTCCTTTAACTGACCCGGCTGTGCGCCGTAGAGCAGTAATGGCACTGCAATGCAGATCATGGAGCCAAGCGCAATCAAGCGTTTGCTCACACCTATGTCAGCACGCCGTCGCCAGCCCCAAAGCAGCAGCGGCGACAGAGCCAACGGCAAATACATGTATTGGTTGCGATTGGTCGCCAGCACCAGCAGCGCTGCGAATGCTGCCAGCATCAGGGCGTTGCTGATACGCCTGAGCGCCAGTGCAAGCCAGCATGCGCCAATAAAAATGGAAAATGCAACAAATGCTGAAAACTCGGCATACAGTGTGTTGAGATACAGCAGATTCACCGGGTCGCTGATAAGCAGCAGCCAGGCGCAAAATCCCACGGTGTGCCAGCGGCTGGCACGTCCCATCTGCCAGGTAATCCAGCCCATTGCCGCCAGCCAGAATGCCAGCAGCGAAGCCGAAAAATGTTTAATGTCCAGCGGGTCATGCATGTCGCGCCAGAGCTTGGTGATGCCAATTTGCGCCGCTTTGACGAGCAAATCACTGGATGGATAGATGAAAGATCTTTTTGCTTGCCCCCGGGAAAAATAACGCCAGGGCTGGGTTGGCGTGCCTGCATATGGTTCGGACATATCCGGTTTGACGGGTTGCAGGCGCAGCGCATACATGGCACGAATCTGGTCAAAGTTGTTGGCATACGCCAGCATAGGCTCATGCGCCCAGAATGCGACGGCGCGCAGCAATGCCAGGCAAAACAAAATGGCGGCAAGCGCTGCGGCCAGGGTGTTTTTGCGTTGCACGGGCGCCTCCGCGCTATTTACCCGAGTATTTTCCATGCGCACCACGCCACCACGCAGCCGGTGGCGATGCCGGCGGCGATTTCGGTGCGCGTGTGCCCCATGCGCTCGCGCAGGGGTTTTTCAGTATCGCCGCGCAGTTTGTTGAGGGCTTCGGCGTGGCGGCCAATTTGGCGGCGCAGGCTATTGGCGTCCAGCATGGTGATAAAGGCCAGCGTGACGGCGACGCCAAACGCCGGGTGCGCCAGCCCCTCGCGCAGCGCAATCAGTGCCGCTGTGCTGCTGACGATGGCGCTGTGGTTGCTGGGCAAGCCGCCGTAGCCAATCAGTCCAAAGGCGGGGCGCCCGGCGCGCAGGCTGTTGATGGCGAATTTCAGGCAACCAGCCACCAGCCAGGCGGCAAAGGGGGTGATGAGATATATCCATTGATTCATGGCACGCTCCCTTTCACGCCGCCGCTGCCAGGCGCCAGGCGCACAGCAGCACCCACAGCAGCACGGTGACCATCAGCTGCCAGTCGCCCAGCAGTGCGTCGGTGGGCGACTCGCCCCGGCCTTGCTCCACCATCCACCAGTAGCGAAACAGCCCGAAGAGCACCAGCGGGATGGTGACGATGAGTTCCTCATGCGCATCCATGACAAACAGGCTGTAGAACACCAGCGCGCCTGTCGATGCCATTTCGGCATAGCGGTCCAGCAGCGGCAGCGTGTAGCTGCGCAGCACCTCGCGCGCCTCGCTGCCGCTGCGCAGCAGCTCCTGACGGCGCTTGACGGCGGCCAGATACAGCGCCAGGCACAGCGTGGTGACAAACATCCACGCCGACACCGGCACCGACAGCGCCAGCGCGCCCGCAATCATGCGCAGCACAAAGCCGGCGGCGATGATGAAGATATCGAGCACGGGCTGTTTTTTCAGCGCAAAGCTGTAGGCAAGGTTGAGCACCAGGTACACGCCAATGGCCGCCGCCACACCAGGCTGGATGAAAGCGCCAGCCAGCAGCACGCCATACAGCGCGGCGAGCAGTGCGGCGGCCATGCGCGGCGTCACCGTGCCCGCTGCCATCGGGCGCTTGAGGCGTTTGGTGGGGTGCTGGCGGTCGCGCTCCACGTCCAGCCAGTCGTTGACGGTGTAGGTGGCCGAGGAGGCCAGACAAAACAGCACCGTCGCCAGCAGCACTGAAAGCACGCTGCGCGCATCCGTGAACTGCCCGGTAAACAGCAGCGGTGCGAGCACAAAAGCGTTTTTCACCCACTGGCGCGGGCGCATCAGTGCCAGCAGGCCGCGCCAGTGCGGGGTAGCAGCGGCAGAGCCGGTGGGAGCGGGAGGGGAAGAAGGGGTATTCGGCGCCTGGGGGGTGGCGGCGCCTGGCGCATCATCGTTATGATTCAAGGCA
>ONTY01000061.1 GCA_900320815.1 uncultured Pseudomonadota bacterium | reverse complement strand
CAAACCCTGGCTGGACCAGCAATTTATCGACGAGCTGGGCGGGCGCCGTGAAATGTCCGAGTTCATGCAAAAAGAGGGCTTTGACTATCGCATGAGTGCCGAAAAAGCCTACTCCACCGACAGCAATATGCTCGGCGCCACGCACGAAGCAAAAGACCTGGAACAGCTTTCAACAAGTATGCGCATCGTGCAGCCCATTATGGGCGTGCCATTTTGGCGTCCCGACGTAGATATTGCCGCAGAAGAAGCGCGCCTGCGCTTTGAGGAAGGGCGCCCGGTTGCCATCAATGGCGAGGAAATCGCCGACCCCGTGCGCCTGTTTGACGTGGCCAACGCCATTGGCGGGCGGCACGGCCTGGGCATGAGCGACCAGATTGAAAACCGCATTATTGAAGCCAAAAGCCGTGGCATTTACGAGGCGCCCGGCATGGCGCTGCTGCACATTGCCTACGAGCGCCTGGTGTGCGGCATCCATAATGAAGACACCATTGAGCAATACCGCATGAACGGCCTGCGCCTTGGCCGCTTGCTGTATCAAGGCCGCTGGTTTGACCCGCAAGCCATCATGCTGCGCGAAACCGCACAACGCTGGGTGGCTGCCGCCATCACGGGAGAAGTGGTGCTGGAGCTGCGCCGGGGCAATGACTGGAGCATTCTGGACACCACCTCGCCCAATTTGACCTATGCGCCCGAGCGCCTGAGCATGGAAAAAGTGGAAGACGCGCCGTTTTCCCCCGCCGACCGCATCGGGCAACTCACCATGCGCAATCTGGACATCAGCGACACGCGCGACAAGCTCGGCGTCTACAGCCGCAGCGGGCTGCTGCAGGGCGGCGGCGCGCTGCCGCAGTTGGAAGGCGGCAGCAGTAAACACTGATAAATCACGTGATATTGGGCAGCGGCGCAGCGGAGCCGCTGCTGCTTTGAACCACACCATCCAAACCGGCACACCATTGAATGGAGCATTATTATGGCATTGCACTCTTCACATAAAGAACACACCGCTTTTTATTCTGACGCGCAAATGAATATCATAGATTCCATTATCGCCGCTCTGCTGCTGACGCTGGTGTGCTTGAACTGGAGCCGGGGCGATATGTATCACAACAAGAAGAGCGCCTTTGAAACGCAGCAAATCATTGATGCCACTGATGCGCCTGTGGCAATGGCAGCCGGGCCGGCAGCGCCGGCTATAGGGCGGGTTTTGCTTAAATGGGCGGGGCGGTTGTGGACAGCCATAGAAGTGGCTGAGTTTGTGAAAGAGCGCAACGCTGAAAAAGAAAAAGCCGAGCACACCAGTGGGCGGGAAGCTACCGAAAGAATCATGGCGCAAAGAGAGCAATACCTGCGCACCGAAGGCGCCGAGGCGCTGGTGAGTTCAGCGTATCAAGGCGATATGGAGAGCGTTCGCAACCTGCTGCGTGCAGGAGTGGATATTAATGCAGAAAATGAGAACGGCTCCACTGCGCTGATGTGGGCTGCACACCAGGGACATAGCCGCGTTGTGGAAGTGTTGCTTGATAAAGGCGCAAATCCGAACCACGCCAGCCATAATGGTTTTACCGCCCTGATGTGGGCCGCGCAGAGTGGGCACATTGCGGCTGTGCGCCTGCTCATCGCAAATGGCGCCAATGTCAAGGCAGCCACAGAGAGCGGAACAACGGCGCTTTGGTGGTCGCTGACAGGAGAAAATATAGAGATTGCGCGGCTGCTCATTGAAAAAGGAGCCAATGTGGAGGCCACCATCCAGACAGACCTGGAAAATAGAGAATTGATGAGAGTTGGTACCACAGTGCTGATGAAGGCTGCTTATTCTGGGCAGACAGATTTTCTAAAGCTGCTACTGAATCATGGCGCCAATGTTCACGCGCGCCGGCGCGATGGCGAAACTGCTCTTTCGCTGGCGATGCGTATGGAGCAAAGTGAGGCAGCCAACGCACTGCGGATGTGGGCGGAAAAGGATTGCGCCTGCCGCTAGAGCCGGCGGCAGTTCCAAATGCTCCTGCCCACCCCCGCGTTCCGTAGGGGTAGGCTCCCGTGCTTGCCCATCGCAAGGGGAAGCAAGGGCAACCACGGGGGGGTGCCCCTACACCCGTTCAATAAGAGAAGACAAGGGGATATGCGTTGGGTATACACGATATTGCCCGCTCATGTTGCCGGCAATAATATATGAATGCATGGGGTATATAAACAGGAAGGCGCAAAAAAGCCGCCCTTTGCGGTGGGGGCGGCTTCCTGCTTTTTGCCATCAGCGCACCGGCTCAAACGGCGACCTTTTCAGCCAAGGCCGGGCGGGCGGCGCTCCTTGTCCTGAAAGGTGTTTTCAGGCGGCGGCCTGTGCGGCTTTGAGCGCCTTCACGCGCGCCGACAGGCGGCTCTTGTCACGGGCGGCTTTGTTCTTGTGGAAGATGCCTTTGTCGGCGACGCTGTCCACCACGGATTGCATGCGCGCGAAGGCGTCTTGCGCGGCCTGCAAGTCGCCGGCGGCGCAGGCTTTTTCCACACGCTTGACAAAGGTGCGGTATTTGCTGCGCAGCGAGGAGTTGGCAGCGTTCAGGCGCCTGTCCTGGCGCGCGTGTTTGCGGCCAGCAGCAAGGCGCGGGTTCTTTTTCTTGGGCTTTCCAGCAGCCATTGTTCAGATTCCTTCAAAAAAATGTGTTTGGGGGATGTTGATGGCAAAAAAGGGCGCGGATTGTACGGCTCACACGTTCAGGCGGTTGAAGATGCAGCTGGGCAGGTTGCGGATGACGGCCATGATGAGCGCCCAGCGCCCGGGCACATATGCCTGCGCCTTGCCCGCGTCTACGGCACGCACGATGGCGGCGGCCACAGCTTCCACGCTGGCCATGCGGGCGCCGGCGGCTTTTTGCTTGGCCGTCATGGGGGTATCGGTGGGGCCAGGTTTGATGAGGGTGGCGCGCACGTCGCTGCCGGCATACGCCAGACGGTGCTGCAGCCCCTGCATGTAACGCTCTACCAGCCCCTTGCCGGCGCCGTAGGTGTAGTTGGCTTTGCGTCCACGGTCGCCGGCCACTGAGCCGATGACGGCCAGCGCGCCGCTGCCCGCCTGCTGCATCCGGCCCGCGAAGGCTTCGGCAAAGAGGGCGGGGGAGACGCCGTTGACCATGAGCATCTCGCGCGCCAGCGCCAAGTCTTTTTGGCAGTCTTCCTGCTCCGTCAACATGCCGTGCGCGATGAGCGCCAGGTCGACGGGCGCCAGCGCCCAGGTGCGTGCGACGGCCTCTTCGATGGCGGCGGCGTCGCAGAAGTCGGCAAGCGTCAGCGTTTCAATGGCCGCCTGCGGGGCGCGCACGCGCAAGTCGCCAGCGATGCGCGCCAGCCGCTCGGCGCTGCGGGCGATGAGGGTGATGCGCTGCGGCGCGCGTTCGGCCCACAGGCGCGCGCAGTGCTCGGCCATCGCCGAGGTGGCGCCGACGATGGCAATGTGCTGCGGGTGCAGCATTTCGTCGTCTTCGCCATCAGCGGCGCCAGCAGGGTTGAGCAGGCGCGCGCCACCACCAGAGGTGCAGCTGGCGTAGTGCAGCTTGTCCCAGGCGCTTTTTTCTTTGCCCGGCTCTGGCGCCTGCGGCGCCGCCGCAGCTGCTTGCTTGGGCGCTTCGCCACTTTTGGCGGCGTTTTGGGCGGGAGGGGTGTCTTGCTTGTGTTCCGTCATAGCGTGTGCAGTCTTCAAAAAAAAAATTGCTCTTGAAAGGAGGGGGCGATTATTTGCTGCACTTGGCGCCACTTACGTGGTTTTCATGCTGCGGCGCGCCATTACAATCGGCGCCTTTTTGCGCCTTGCCTGCATCCTATGCAGGCTCTTTTTTTGTCGCAGCACAACATGACAACCTCCACTACGCCCAGCGCCAGCACCGATGGCAAGCGCGTTATCAAAAAATACCCCAATCGCCGGCTTTATGACACGGAAACCTCCACCTATGTCACGCTCTCGCAGGTGCGCTCGCTGGTGATGACGCACACCCCCTTCGTGGTGCTGGATGCCAAGACGGGTGAGGACTTGACGCGAAGCATCCTGCTGCAGCTCATCCTGGAGGCAGAGACGCATGGCGGCACGCCCATGTTCAGCGAGGCGATGCTCTCCAACATCATCCGCTTTTACGGCCACGCCATGCAGGGCTTCATGGGCAGCTATCTGGAGCGCGGCATCCTCGCCTTTGCCGAAATGCAGGCGCAGTTTGCCGACGCCTCGGCGCAATTCACCCCCGACTTCTGGCGCCAAATCAACACCCTGCCCACGCAAATGCCCATGCCCATGCACATGCTGCTGCAAATGCAGGAGCACATGGCACGCCAGACCGGGCACGTACTCGGCGCGTTGAGCGGCAAACACGCATCCAAGCCATAAGCGGCGCAGCCGCCCGCCACATCCACATGCCGCCATCTGCTGCAGCAGCCGTCGTCGGCGCCCCACGCATCGGCTTCGTCAGCCTTGGCTGCCCCAAGAACCTCACCGACTCCGAGGCCATCGTCACGCGCCTGGCTGCCGAGGGCTACCGAGTCGGGCACGAGTTTGCGGGCGCCGATCTGGTCATCGTCAACACCTGCGGCTTCATTGACGAAGCCGTGCAGGAGAGCCTGGAGAGCATCGGCGAGGCTCTGGCCGCCGGCGGGCGCGTCATCGTCACCGGTTGCCTGGGTTCAAAAACCCGCGCCGGCGGCAGCGGCGAGGCGCTCATCCGCCGCCTGCACCCCAGCGTGCTCGCCGTCACCGGCCCGCAGCAGGCCGAAGCCGTCATGGACGCCGTGCACCAGCACTGCCCCAAACCCGCCGACCCCTTCACCGACCTCGTGCCCGCCGCGCAAAGCGAAGCCGGCATCAAGCTCACCCCGCGCCACTACGCCTACCTCAAAATCAGCGAAGGCTGCAACCACCACTGCACCTTCTGCATCATCCCCTCCATGCGCGGAGCTTTGGTGAGCCGCCCCATCGGGCAAATCCTGCGCGAGGCGCAGGCGCTGTTTGAACGCGGCGTCAAGGAACTCATCGTTGTCAGCCAAGACAGCTCCGCCTATGGCTTGGACATCCGCTACCGCACGGGCTTTTGGAACGGGCGCCCCATCAAGACGCGCCTGCTTGAACTCGCCCGCGCCCTCGGCCAGCTTGCCGCCCAGCACCGCGCCTGGGTGCGGTTGCACTACTTGTATCCATACCCTCATATTGATGATGTGGTTGCCCTTATGGAAAGCGGGCAAATACTGCCATACCTTGATGTTCCCCTGCAGCACAGCCATCCTGACGTGCTGCGCCGCATGAAGCGCCCCGCCAGCGGCGAAGCGCACCTTGCGCGCATCGCGCAATGGCGCCGCATGTGCCCGCAGCTTGCCATCCGCTCCAGCTTCATCGTCGGCTTCCCCGGCGAGACCGAGGCCGAGTTTGAGCACCTGCTCGACTTCATCCGCGCCGCGCGCATTGAGCGTGCTGGCTGCTTTGCCTACTCCTCCGTTGACGGCGCCGCCGCCAACGCCCTGCCCGGCGCCCTGCCGCTGCAAGTGCGCGAAGAGCGCCGTGCGCGCTTCATGCAGGTTGCCGAAGACATCACCGCCCAATGCCAGAGGGCGCGCATCGGCAGCACCATGCAAGTGCTCATTGACCAGTCGCACGCCCTCGGGCGCAAAGGCGCCGTAGGCCGCAGCTACGCCGACGCCCCTGAAATTGACGGCGCCGTGCGCTTGCTGCCGCCCAAAAAAATCAGCACCCAAATACGGACTGGCCAATTCGCCCGCGTGCGCATCACGGACGCTGATGGCGCCGACCTGATTGGCGAGCCGGTTTGAACGCAGCATTCACCACCCGCACAATTGCGCGATGGGGCAGCAATTGACTTGCGCTGCCCGCGCGCCTAGAATGGCAGCATCATCCTGCAAGCCAGCCTCGGCAGCTTGCAGAGCCGCAGAGCCTGTGCCTGCGGCTTTTTTTTTGGAGAAAAAATGCAGCACCCCAAAAAACGTGTGACGTGCTACATCGACGGCTTCAACCTCTACCATGCCACCGTTGAACTTGGCGCAGCGCACCGCCGCCTGAAATGGGTCAACCTTTGGCGACTTGCAAACGCCTTTGTGAAAGGCAGCACTGAACAGCTTGCGGGCGTCTACTACTTCACGGCACTTGCTGACTGGCTCCCTGAATCTAGGGCGCGGCACGAGGCGTTCATCAAGGCGAACGAATTTCAAGGCGTCACCGTCGTGCGCGGCAACTTCAAGGCGAAGCGCAAGAAATGCACGCAATGCGGCGCAACGTGGGTCGCGCACGAGGAAAAGCAAAGCGACGTAAACCTCGCCATACACCTTGTCCACCACGCGCACATGAACCTGTTTGACCGCGCGCTGGTCGTGACTGCGGACTCCGACATGTGTAGCGCCATTGACATGGTGCTTGCCGAATACCCGCAAAAAAGCATCGCCGTCCTCGTGCCGCCCAACCGTTACCACATCTCGCGGGAACTGCGGGGGAAAGTTGACACCTACAAAATCAAGAGAAAGCATCTGGAGCGCAGCATCCTTGATGAAAACATCTTTGACAGCAACGGCGCTCTTGTCGCCCGCATACCGCCAAGCTACCTGACAGACACCCACGACAAGCACCCGCCCGCGTAACCCTTGCGCGCCCACACTTATACGCACGCAACACGCCGCGCCGCCGACACAAAAGCAACGGGTATCAATTCATCGCCGGCTTCATACGCTGGCAAACAGTGGCATCAACTTTGAGTATGAGGCAGCGCCACATCATTCCCGCAGATTAATGACCGGCACCCCTGCCGCCTGATTGGTATCAAGCGCAATCATTCTTCAAACACCACCGAGTCTGCAATTGGCTCTTCCAACTCGCTGATGGCCTGCATGAATGCAGCGTGCTCTTCATCAGTGAACCCGTACTGGCGACTGAAAGCCAGCACATCATCCAGCCAGCTTTCCTGCCCGCCGCCCTCCTGCGCCGCTGGCGCCCGGGACACAAACGGCATCCGCCCCTCCTCGGCAATGCGGCTCATCGTCAGGCGGATGGCATCCGCCGCCGTCATCCCCATCGCCGCCAGCGCCGCACTCGCGCGCTGCCTTGAAATTCTTCAAAGCCTTTTGTGTAGCCACACCTTCCATCAACGCAAAGAGATGGGTATCAATTCATCGCCAGCTTCATAAGCCGGTGACCAAGCGCTTTTTTATAAAGTATCAGCACTTGGCTCGGGTGGCTTGAGCAGCATCCAGATGGGCGTTTCCAGCGCCCGCGCGAGGCGCTCAATGTTTGAGAGCGACACATTCCAACGCGACTGCTCAACCGCCGACACATAGGTGCGGTCAAGCTCGCACTCAAACGCCAGTTTCTCCTGCGACCAGCCCCTGTCCACGCGCAGCCGCCGAATCCAGTACGCCAACACCTGACGCGGGTCATCCGGGTCAGGCAAGGAAGTGGGAGGTGCGGGGCGTGCAGACACCCCTACAGCCTGACTTTTCTGCTACATTTGCATCTACGGAGTTTGCTTCACATGTCGCCCCTTGGCTCCCGTGGAGCAGCCCCGCACCGCAAGCGCGCACCCTGCCCCACGCGCGCCCCACCGCGCCGCCCGGCGCATTCACGTCAAAAGGAAAGTCGTATGCCTCCCCGTACATCTGACGATAGAAATGATGACCGCCCTGTTTTACAGACCAGCGGTTATAAGAATGGCGAACCCACACGCATTTGCCCTCATTGCGGAAAAGAAAAGCCATTGTCTGAATTTGGATACAGACGAATGGAAGACGGTGAGGTTCGCAATCAATCGTGGTGTAAGGATTGTAGGTGAAAGGATGCACGACATCATTCATAGTCTTTTCTGACATTTAGAGGAACAAAGAAATGAGCAATGATCTCATAGAAAACCCTTCACCGCGCTGCCCGTGCCTTGTGATTTTAGACACTTCCGGGTCTATGGATGGAAAGCCAATAAGAGAATTGAATGAAGGCATAAATCTGTTTATTCGTGCGTTACGGGAGGATGAAGTAGCATCATTCTCTGTTGAGGTTGCATTTTTAAGGGCAGGAGGAGATGTTGAAGAGATTCTCCCGTTTACCGTTGCAAGTGAAATAAATGAATGCGCACCCCTGCCAGCGTATGGAAATACACCATTGGGGCGTGCAGTCGAATTAGGTCTCGATATGTTAGAGCGTCGCAAGAACGAATACAAAAAAATGGTGTTGCATATTACCAACCATGGCTAGTAATGATTAGCGACGGCGCCCCCACCGATGATTGGCGAGTAGCAGCATTGCACGCGCGTGAAATGGCATCCAAGAAAAAGCTTGTATCATTAATGGTTGGCGTAGGTGGAGCAAACATGGACATCCTTAGGGAATTTAGCAATCGCCCCGCTTGCAAATTGCAAGGCTTGAAGTTTTCTGAATTCTTTCAATGGTTATCTGCCAGTATGAGCAGGGTTTCTTCTTCCAATTCCACCGCATCTTCAGTCCAACTCCCGCCCATGGACACATGGGCCTCTATCTAATCTTAAATTTGAGACCCAATGCGAGAGATAGTCTACGATTTAGAAGGTGTCCCGGTGGAGTTGGGGGATTCCATCGGGCGTGGAGGCGAAGCGGAAGTGTTTTGCCTCCAGCGTAGATCAAACATCCTTGTGAAATGGTACCATCCCGAAGTACTTCAAAAACGAGGCTCGGAGCTTTATGAAAAAATAGAAGCTATGCGGAAAATTGAAGCTCTACGGAAAGTCAAAAGTCTTTCATGGCCACTCATTCAGGTATATAGAGATGCTCAAAGAAGAAATTGGATAGGTTTTGCCATGTACCGAGCACATGGAGTTCCAATATTCAAGATGGCGCATCCTATGCTTTATAAAAGATATTTCCCGCAAATTGACAGGCATCATTTGATACTTTACTTGATAGATCTCATTGACAAAATTAAATTGCTGCACGGTTCGGGAGTCATGATAGGAGACTACAACTTACAAAATATTTTGTGCGCCACAAATAATGAGCAAGTCATGTTAATTGATTGCGATAGCTATCAAATCAGCATCTCAGGGAGGATGTATCATTGCCCTGTTGGCAGTGCTGACATGACGCCACCAGAACATCAAAAAAAGGCTTTCACCACCCTTAAAAGAACGCGGGAAAGCGAGGCTTTTTCTGTTGCCATATTACTATTTAAAGCCCTGATGCTCGGGAGACACCCCTACGATATTGTGGGTGGAAATGATCCTGTTTCAAACTTGTGTAGAGGTGACTTTCCCTATGGCCAAGAAGATAGCTGGAAAAAGATTCCCAAAGGTTCTTGGTACAATATTTGGAGTCATATGCCATACAATCTAAAATCTCTCTTCATCAAAACCTTTACCGAAGGCGCCCTAGATCCCACTCTTCGTCCCACCATAGAAGATTGGGGAAAGGCACTCGAGAAGTACCTTTTTGAATTAGAAAGAGGGTATCACAGTAATGAAATTCGCCCCGGCAAACCCAAAAAGCCAGGCTTAAAGCAGATCAACGTGTGAGTAAACAAAAGAAACAAAATCCTCACTTCCTTTCCTAAGATGCCTTACGTCACTCCAGCATAACCAACTGGGTCAAAATAATGAAATCTGGCACAACACAACCCACTGATGGCAATGCATCAATCAATAGCGAATTGCCACCCCCAACTCCAATGAAGAACATACATGTTGATGATACAGACACTGGTAACCGTATTTATGCAAAAAATACTGGCGTTTGGCACGACCAATGGGAAGCTGTTGTAGGTCTAAGTCACCGCAACATACACCCTCCTTTTCCCTGTCAAGATTCAGCTTTTAGTCGATCGACACCTCACCCTCTGCTTATTGTCGCTGATGGCGCAGGAAGTTCTCCTGTATCAGAAATCGGTTCATTTGCCGTGACCACAGGGCTTGCTCGTCTTTTGAATACATTAGACAAAGCCGTGGCATACATATTAGACAAAGAGTCTGTTATTTTCCCTATCGACGCTTTCGTACAACACTTTGTATATTCTATAGTTGACCATGCGCATGGTATATTGGTTGATTTATCCTCAAAGCATCGCCGTCCTATAAAAGATTTTCGATGTACTTTGCTCCTTATACTTGTCGGAAACGCGCATAGCCTATGGATAAAAGTTGGAGATGGTGCGCTAGTTACAGAAAAAATATCCTTACAAAAGGACGGCTCTCTTCAGTCCACTTTGGAAACGTTAGGGACATCCGGCAAAGGCGAGTATGCAAATGAAACGACTTTTATCGACGAAAACCTGCGGCTAGATACTATTCAGTATGGATTGTTAGATACCGCTTCTGTGTGTGGATTCGCAGTCATGAGCGATGGCGCAGCGGAGCGCCTCGTTTCAACTGATGGGAAAAGAGTAGGTGACCGGCTTGCCACTTGGTTAGATTTACTGCGTCATAGAAATCTACATCGCCGAAACTTAACAAAGTTCTTTTATAGTGAAGAGTTTTGCAAAGGACATATGGGAGACGATTGTAGCATTGCGCTGCTAGCTGGTGAATTATTAGTTCCCCATGGCACAAAATCTGCTGCCAATCAGCAATCATAGTTCCGAGCAAAACACTGCGCGTCACACCGCCCACACCGGCATCGCCACCACGCCGCGCGCAAAGGCGCAGGGTTTTTCCGTCTGGCAGATGATGGCACCAGCGCCGCGTTCGTAGCCGGGGATATTGTCCAGAAGCTGAAAAGCGTCTGCCGCGTCGCTGCGCGGCGCTGCCGCCATCTTGATTTCCACCGGGTGCAGTACGCGGCCTTGCTGGAGCACAAGGTCAATTTCGTTTTTTGCGCTGTCGCGGTAAAACCAGATGTCGCGGAGGTTGGCCTTGGCGTTCATGTGGCTTTTCAGGATTTCGCTCACGGCAAAGGTTTCAAAGATGTGGCCCGCCTGTGCGCCGTTGCGCAGCGCATCGGGCGAGGTCCAGCGCGCGAGGTGGCAGACCAGCCCGGTGTCAAGAAAATAGAGCTTCGGTGTTTTTGAAACCCGTTTGCTGATGTTCGCCGAAAAAGGCTGCAGAACATGCACGATGCCGGATGCCTGCAAAATGGAAAGCCAGGCTTTTGCGGTTTTCTGGTCAATGTCGGCAGTGGCGGCAAGGTCGCTGAAGTTCACAAGTTGCGCGGTGCGCGCGGCGCACGCCACCATGAAATTGTAGAAACGTATTTCGTCCTGCACGCGCACGAGTTCGCGCACGTCGCGCTCCAGATAGGCGCGGACGTAATCGGTATAAAACGCATCCCAGTCAATCGCCGCATCCTGCAGCTCTGGCAGCGAGCCGCGCTGAATATGCGCCCACAAATCCACCGGGCAAGGTTGCGCGGCGGGCACTTCGGCAGGCGGAATAAATGCCGCTGTGGGGGCGCCGTCGTCGCTCAATTCGCGCAGCGACAGGGGCGGCATTTCCAGGATGCGGATGCGCCCGGCGAGCGATTCGCTCACGCCTTTCATCAGGTGGTAGGTCTGCGAGCCGGTGAGCACCACCTGCCCCTTGGCGCCGCTTGCGTCCACGAGCAGCTTCACGGCGCCAAACAGCTCCGGCGCGCGCTGGATTTCATCAATGATGAGGGGCAACTGGTGCGACTGGAAAAACAGCGCCGCGTCTTGCCGCGCGAGGGCAAGCTGCTGCATGTCGTCCAGCGTGACGTAGCCAAAGCGCGCGCCAAAACGCTCGCGCAGCATGGTGGTTTTGCCAACCTGTCGCGCGCCGGTGAGCAGCACGACCTTGCCCTGGCCGAGCATCAGCCCAAGCGTGCGCTCCATTGCGCGCGGGATGTAGTGCGTGGGGTGCGGGCGGGTGGGCATGGCGGCAGCCTCAACAAATCTGGAACGGTATTCCGGATTTTGCAAAGCTGCCCCGCACGCCGCAAGTTTGCTGGCTTTGCGGGCGGTGATGCGCCGCTGCGCGGGGGCAAAGGTTGGAGTCCTCTCTTGTCCACCGAGCTCTAGCCCGCTTCATTGCCCGCCTGCTGGCGGATTTCTTCCATGCGTTTGAAGTCGCGCTCCAGCGCGTGTTTGACGGCGAGGATGGAAATGCAGTTGCCGTCAATGCTGAACAGCGCCACGTAGCCGTCGTTGGCGCCAACATAGAGCGGCACCTCTACGACGCCAAACGCAAAGCCATCGAACTCGGTGACTGCATCCGCTTCACAAGCCCGCACGGCGACACCGCCACATTCACCGTCGAGTGAAAACCTGACGCAAACCAGCAGATAGCGCTTGAAGCGCACCCCCCCTCCGCTGCTGCCTATGAGGAAAAGATGATTGATACTCCAATGAGTCACTATGCATTACCAGCATGATATGCCGGTAATGATGCTATACCCCAGGATTTTCCGCATCGCTTCCGGAGCGGATGGCGCTGGCAATGGCGTCGATGAGTGGGCGCAGTTCGGCACTTTTGAGCTTGAGCGAGGCTTGATTGACCAGCAAATGCGCGCTGATGTCCATCACATGCGCCACCTCGACGAGGCGGTTGGCGCGCAGCGTCTGCCCGCTGCTGACCACGTCCACGATGGCATCCGCCAGCCCGGTGAGCGGCGCCAGCTCCATGCTGCCGTAGAGCTTGATGAGGTTGATGTACATGCCCCGGCGCGCGAAAAACTCGCGCGTGATGCGCACGAACTTCGTCGCCACGCTGATGCGCCGGCCAGCGCGCGCCGCCGCCTGCCAGTCAAAACCCTCTGGCACCGCCACCGCCATGTGGCAGCGCGCGATGCGCAAGTCCAGCGGGCGGTAGCAGCCCGCGCCGCCGTGCTCGATGATGGTGTCCAGGCCGGCGACGCCCAGGTCCGCGCCGCCGCAGGCAACGTAGGTGGGCACATCGGTGGCGCGCACCAGCACCACACGCAGCCCTTCGCGCGTGGTGGGCAAGATGAGGCGGCGCGAGTGCTCAGGCTCTTCTCTCACGCGCACGCCAGCGGCGGCCAGCAGCGGCAGGGTTTCTTCAAAGATGCGCCCTTTGGAGAGGGCAAGGGTGATGGGTGGGACGTTCATGGGGCGGGCAGTGTACGGATGCGGCGCGCAGAGCCGGGCGGGCGGAGAGCGGACAATCGCCGCCGCTATGGCTTGTTTGACGACCCCCCCCACTTCCGTTTCCATTTCCCTGTTTTCGCACCGCTGCCTGCGCCTGGGCGCTGCAGCGGCACTGCTGGCGTTGCTGGCCGCGTGCGCCTCGCGCACGCCCGATGTGCCCGTGCCGACCGATGACCCGCGCGCCATTGGCCAAGTTGAAGAAGCGCCGCCCACCGGCCCCGCCATTGAGCGCGAGCGCAGCCGCTGGACGCCGGTGCGCTGGGCCGACTTGCCCGGCTTTGAAGCCGATGACCTGGGCGGCGCCTGGGACGCCTGGGTGCGCAGCTGCGAGCGTCCCGGCACCACCTTTGCGCCGCTGTGCAGCCAGGTGCGGCGGCTGGCGCTGGGCACCGATGCCGAGCGGCGTGCCTGGATGCGTGCGCGCCTGCAGCCGTACCGTGTCCAGGCGCGCACGGGGCAGACGCAAGGACTGCTCACGGGTTACTACGAGCCGCTGTTTGAGGCTTCGCGTCACCGCCAGCCCGGCTTTCAAGTGCCGCTGTATGCGCCGCCACATGGCCACAAGCAGGGCAAGCGGTGGTACACGCGCCAGCAGATGGAGCAAAACGCGAACGCACGCGCGCAACTGGCCGGACGCGAAATCGTGTGGCTGCGCGAGCCGGTGGAATCCATGATTTTGCAAATCCAGGGCAGTGGTCGGGCGCTGGTGCACGAGCCAGACGGCAGCCAGCAGGTGGTGCGCCTGGCCTTTGGTGGCACCAACGGGCACCCCTACAGCAGCCCCGGGCGCTGGCTGCTGGCGCAAGGCGTCACAGACGACGCCACCTGGCCGGGCATTCGCGCCGCGCTGGCCGCCAACCCGCACCTGGAGCGGCCCTTCATGTGGAGCAACCCGCGCGTCATCTTTTTCAAGGAAGAGCGCATTGACGCCGCCGACTCGCAAGCCGGCCCCAAAGGCGCGCAAGGCGTGCCGCTGACGCCCGGGCGCTCCATTGCCGTTGACCCCAAAAGCATCCCCTACGGCACGCCCGTGTGGCTGGCCAGCAGCGGGCCGGCGGGCACACTGCAGCGCCTGGTGCTGGCGCAAGACACCGGCAGCGCCATCACAGGCGCCGTGCGCGCCGACTACTTTGCCGGGCTGGGCGATGCAGCGGGCGAGGTGGCCGGGCACATGAGGCAGCCGCTGCAGCTGTGGGTGCTGTGGCCGAAGTAGACGCGAAGCCCGCACAAGAGGAGGAGGAAAAAAGGGAGAGTGATGGCCTGCCCGGGGGGTCTCGAACCCTCAACCTGCCGCTTAGAAGGCGGCTGCTCTTTCCAGTTGAGCTACGGGCAGGCGGTGTGCGGGGGGAGGCGCAAAGCAGCGCCTGGGGCTGCGGTTTATCGCACAAAACAGGCGCTGTGCGCCACAGCGTCAGGAAAGTGTGCCGTGCGCTCTTGATACTCTACCACATGTCGCTTGATTGCCCGCAATATTCGCAGGCATGAAATAATATACCCAAAGTGCCCAGACTGCCATGCATGGTTTTTCCGTGTATCGTGTGTTGGTAAAAGCCATTTCTGAAAAAGTAAGAAAAAGGTATTCGCGTTGCAGTGCGCCAACGTTGAAACAGGGCGAAACTGAAGAAAAACTTGCGCCCCCTTGTTGCAATACCTTCAATCCCTTTTTGGGGCAATGCCGGATGGCTTGCTGAAAATCCGCCATAACCTGGGCAATCCTGCATTCAATATCTGGAGCACATGAAATGAAAAAATCCCTCATTGCCCTGGCCGCTCTTGGTGCCTGCGGCGTTGCGCTGGCGCAATCCTCTGTCACCTGTATGGCGTCGCAGACGTTGGCGTAGGCCGCATCAAGTCTGAAACCAGCAGCGGCGGCGGCAGCGACAACGACAAGGCGCAATTCACCAGCAACAGCCTGGTCAATAACACCGGCAGCCGTGTTGGTTTTCGTGGCGTGGAAGACAGGGGCAATGGCCTGAGAGTCGGTTTTCAATTTGAAACCGGTCTGGATTTGGATAATGGCCAGGACGCTGACACCTTCTGGGCGCGCCAGGCCAACGTGTGGCTTGGTGGCAATTGGGGCACATTCAAAATGGGTCGCCAATTCACCCCCAGCGACCTGGTGCAAAGCACCTATGAACTCACCGGCGAAGCCAACTACTCCGTGCTCAACAACATCTACGAAGCCGCCGGTCTGGGCAAACGCGCCACCAGTGCCCTCGCCTCCATCACTCTCAACTGGGCGGCTTCCTGATGGCGCTGGCGCACGTCAGCTGCAACGACTGCGACTCCGTGGCCAAAAACCTGTACTGGAGCCGCAAGAGCATGTGGGACTTGGGGCTGATGTACACCAGCCAGCACTTCTCCGGCGGCGTCTCCATGAACAAAGGCGCGCGCAGCGACAGCGCCGACGAACAGATTGGCGGCAAGTTCAGCGCCAGCAACTTCGCCGTCGCTGCCTCCTGGACGCACACCGCACACGCCGAAATGGTTGCTGACCCCCTCTAAGCGAGCCAGTCGCCGCCAAAGCGGGCGCGCTAGGCGCGCACCCGCCCTGCCTTCCCCCTCATCTCCAGAGTGCTGCACCGCAGCAACGGTTTGTTGTTCGCCAGCAACATTTTTGCCGCCCGGATGCGCAGCGATGCAGAAAGTCTTTGCCAGCGCCCCGCATTTTGGGGTGCAATACAGCCAATCCCACTGCGGGAGCAGTGCCGGGCAGCCTTTCAATAAGGTGAAACTGCTGCACTCCACCGGCAAACCCTGTATTCAATTTTCTGGAGAAACATGAAATGAAAAAAACCCTCATTGCTCTGGCCGCTATCGGCGCCTGCGGTTATGCAGCGGCGCAATCGTCTGTCACGCTGTATGGCGTCGCTGACGCTGGTGTAGGCCGCGTGAACTCTGGCTCCACGCACGACCCGCGTGCCCAGCGCCAGCCTCTTTGGGGCGTGAATGCCGAAAATGGCAACGGCAAAGCGCAATTCATCAGCGGCAGCCTGATGAACAACACCCAAAGCCGCGTCGGTTTTCGCGGTGTGGAAGATATGGGCAATGGCCTGAAAGCCGGTTTCCAGTTTGAAACCGGTCTGGATTTGGACAATGGCGCCGCTGACGGCACTTTCTGGCAGCGCCAGGCCAATGTCTGGGTTGGTGGCAACTGGGGCACGTTCAAGCTCGGTCGCCAGTTCACCCCCAGCTATCTGGTGCAAAGCGCCTATGAACTGACCGGCGAAGCCAACTACTCCGTACTCGCCAACACCTTTGGCACCGCTGGCCTGGCCAAGCGTGCCGACAGCGCCTTCGCCTACGTCACCCCCAACATGAGCGGGCTGACGGCGGCTGTGGCCTTCGTGTCCAGGAACGACTCCGGCCTGGCGAAGAATGTGTGGGACTTGGGCGTGCTCTATGCCAACGGCCCCATCGGTGCTGGCTTGTCCGTGAACAAGGGGCTGGATAACGGCAAAACCAACTATCAGCTCGGCGCCAAATACACCTTCAGCAACTTCACCGTGGGCGCTTCCTATAACCACGTTACTGGCATCAAGAGCCTGCTGGGCGAACCGCGCCGCCGCGGTGTGAGCATCGGTGCCAGCGGCACGTTTGCCGGCTTCACCGTCACTGCCGACATCACCCGCGACACCAAGAACGACTTCCACGGCAAGAAGTGGACCAATGCCCTGCTGGAAGCCAAATACGCCATGTCCAAGCGCACCTTCGTCTACGGCGCTGCGCT
>ONTY01000290.1 GCA_900320815.1 uncultured Pseudomonadota bacterium | reverse complement strand
GTGCGCGCGCAGAAATTGCAGCAGTTGCGGCATGGGCTGGCGCCTTTCCACGATGCTGTAGCGGATGTTGGGGCGGTCAAAGCTGCTGATGAAGGCCGGGGCAGCACCCAGGTGCAGGCGCGCTGCGATGTCTTCGCGCGTGATGGCGTCGGCGGTGGCCGTCAGCGCCACGCGCGGCACGTGTGGCCAGCGTTCGTGCAGCAGCGTGAGCGCGCGGTATTCCGGGCGAAAGTCATGTCCCCACTGGCTGACGCAGTGCGCCTCGTCAATGGCAAACAGAGCCAGCTGCCCGCGTGCGGCCAGCGTATCCAGCATTTGCACAAAGCGCGGCGTAGTGACGCGCTCAGGCGCCACGTAGAGCAGCGCCAGCTGCCCGTGCAGCAATTGCTGCTCTACTTCATGAGCCTCGCGCGGCGCGAGGGTGGAGTTCAAAAACGCGGCGGGCACGTCAAGCTGCTGCAGTGCGCCCACTTGGTCGTGCATGAGCGCGATGAGCGGCGAGATGACCAGCGTGACGCCGCGCCCGGCGCGCCAGTGCGCCACAGCGGGCAGCTGGTAGCACAGCGACTTGCCCCCGCCCGTGGGCATGAGTGCCAGCGCATCGCCACCGGCCATGAGTTGCGCGATGACTTCGCCCTGCCGCCCACGAAACTCCGCGTGTGCGAACACCTCGCGCAGCAGCTGCAGGCATTCAGGTGGCGGGGCGGCGGCAGTGGGCATACGCAAAGAGTGAATATGGAGAATATGGGAAAAGCGGGCGGCGTTGCATATTTTCAAAAAAAAGCGCCAGCGGCACTGCATTTTATTGAATTTTTCTCGTGCGCTAAAATCGCTGCCCATGTGGACACACGTTTATACCCGCGCTGCCCAGTTGCCCGAAATACTGGAGCGGCGCATCGTTATTTTGGATGGTGCGATGGGCACCATGATTCAGCGCCAGAAGATTGAAGAGGCGCGCTGGCGCGGCGTGCGTTTTGCTGACTGGCCGGGCGATGTGGCGGGCAACAACGAGTTGCTGAGCCTGACGTGCCCGGAGGTGATTGCCGCCATTCACGAGCAGTATCTGGAGGCGGGCGCGGATTTGATTGAGACGAACACGTTTGGCGCAACGAGTATCGCGCAGGCCGACTACGGCATGGAGGCGTTGGCTGGCGAGATGAATGTGGCCTCGGCGCGGCTGGCGCGCGTGGCGTGCGACAGGTTCGCCACGGCGGACAGGCCGCGCTTTGTGGTGGGCACGCTGGGGCCCACGCCGCGCACCGCGAGCATTAGCCCGGATGTCAACGACCCCGGCGCGCGCAATGTGGACTTTGAGCAGCTGCGCGCCGCCTACCTGGAGCAGGCGCTGGGGCTGGTGGAGGGCGGCGCCGACATCCTCATGGTGGAAACCATTTTTGACACGCTCAACGCCAAGGCCGCGCTCTTTGCCATTGAGGAATGCTTTGACGCCACCGGCGAGCGCCTGCCCGTGATGATCAGCGGCACCGTGACGGATGCTTCTGGCCGCATCCTCTCCGGGCAGACGGTGGCGGCGTTTGCCATCAGCGTGCGGCACGCCGCGCCCATTTCGCTGGGGCTGAACTGCGCGCTGGGCGCCGCGCTCATGCGCCCGTATGTGCAGGATCTGGCCGCCGCCGCGCCGGGCACCTTCATCTCCTGCCACCCCAACGCCGGCCTGCCCAACCCCATGAGCGAGACGGGCTTTGACGAAACGCCCGAAGTCACCGCGCGCCTGCTGCGCGAGTTCGCGCAGGCCGGGCTGGTGAACATCGTCGGCGGCTGCTGCGGCACCACCCCTGCGCACATTGCCGCCGTGGCACAAGCGGTGGACGGCGTGCCACCGCGCAAGCGCACATGAACAAACCCGCCACCCACGGGCTGCTCGGCTCGCTGCAGGGCGCGCGGCGGCGCGTGATTTATGTCAGCGTCTACGAGTTCATCGCCATCACGCTTTCGGCCATCGTCTTTGCGGCGCTGGGGCAAAGCGCCGTGAGTGCCAGCGCGCTTTCCGTCATCACTTCGGCCACGGCCATCGTCTGGAACCTGACATTCAATGCCCTGTTTGAGGCGTGGGAGCGGCGCCAGACCACGTGGCGCGGCGCGTGGCGCACGCCATCGGCTTTGAGGGCGGGCTGGCGCTCATCATGGTGCCCTTCATGGCGTGGTGGATGGGCATCACGCTCTGGCAGGCGCTGGTGCTGGACGTGGGGCTGCTGCTCTTTTTCCTCGTCTACACCTTCGTGTTTGCCTGGGTGTTTGACCGCCTGTTTGGGCTGCCTGCGGCAGCAGCGTAATGGGGTATTACTGCAATGCCGGCAAGATAAGTCGGCATTGCAATGTCTTTGATGCCAGTATGTTTCAAGGGAGGAAAACGGCTCCCTTCCTGAGGGCATGCGCCAGCTATTCTTGACTGCCAGATGCCATAGGTATGCAGCACGGCATTGCCATATTTGTTATCCACGCTCGTCCCATGTGGCGCCATCAAGAAACCTGAGGGCATATTCAAGTGGCGTGGGCGGGCGCATTTCAAACCAGTTCACAGCAACTGCCCCTGTTCTTGCGGCGGAGTGAGTCCCATATGTTGCCAGGCGCTGCGCGTGGCGATGCGCCCGCGCGGGGTGCGTTGAATATAGCCTTGCTGGATTAAATATGGCTCAATCACGTCTTCAATGGTGCCGGGGTCTTCACCAATGCTGGCGGCCAGGTTGTCCAGACCGGTGGGACCGCCGTCAAAACGGCAAATAATCGCTTCCAGCAGTTTTCGGTCCATCAGGTCAAAGCCCTGCGGGTCAACGTCCAGCATGGCCAGCGCCTGCGCAGCCAGCGGCTGGGTGGTGCGCCCGCCGCCGCGCACGTCGGCAAAATCGCGCACGCGCCGCAGCAGGCGGTTGGCAATGCGTGGGGTGCCACGGCTGCGGCGCGCGATTTCGAGTGCGGCGTCGTCGTCAATGTCCATATTCAATAATGCAGCCGAGCGTGTGACGATGATTTTCAACTCGGCGGGCGCGTAAAACTCCAGCCGCGTGACGATGCCAAAACGATCGCGCAGCGGGTTGGTGAGCATGCCGGCGCGGGTGGTGGCGCCCACCAGGGTAAAGGGCTGCAGGTCAAGTTTGATGGAGCGCGCCGCCGGTCCTTCGCCAATCAGAATATCAATCTGATAATCTTCCAGTGCGGGGTAGAGGATTTCTTCAACCACCGGGCTGAGGCGGTGGATTTCGTCAATGAATAAAACGTCGCGCGGCTGCAGCGCAGTGAGCATGGCGGCGAGGTCACGCGGTTTTTCCAGCACTGGGCCGCTGGTGGAGTGCATGGTGACACCAAGCTCGTGCGCAATAATGTGGCTGAGCGTGGTTTTGCCCAGCCCGGGCGGGCCGTAAAGCAAAACGTGATCCAGCGCCTCGCCGCGTTTTTTTGCCGCACCGATGAATATCTCCAGTTGTTCGCACGCTTTGCGCTGGCCAGTGAACTCGTGCAGGTGCGTTGGGCGCAGCGCGCGCTCCAGAGCCGCTTCGCGTGGGCTGGCGCTGGTGGCCGAGACCAGGCGCGGGGCGGGCGCAGCAGTGGGGGATAAATCGTCGGTATGGATGCTCATTGAATGGGTATACCTTGGTTGCCGGTATATATTGCAGGCAATGCAATGTTCAAGATGGCAGTATATGGTGGGGGATGCTTATTTGCCCAGCATTTGCAGCGCCTGGCGAATGCCGTCGTTCAGGTCAATGTCGGCGGGCAGCTGACGCAGCGCGGCGGCGGCTTCTTTTTCGCTGTAGCCCAGGGCAATGAGGGCCTGGCTGATGTCGGGCAGCGCGCCGCCCAGCGGGGTGCTGGCGGTGGCGGGGGCGGCGCCGTCCAGCTTGCCTTTGAGCTCGAGCAGCAGGCGCTGGGCGGTTTTCTTGCCAATGCCGGGCACGCGCACAAGCTGCGCGGCGTCTTGCGCGGCAACTGCCTGTGCCAGTGCCTCCACGCTCATGCCCGAGAGCACGGCCAGCGCCATGCGCGCGCCGATGCCGCTGATGCGAATGAGCGCGCGAAACGCTTCGCGCTCGGCGGCGGTGGCAAAGCCGTAGAGTTGCTGCGCGTCTTCACGCACGATGAGCTGGGTGAGCAGCGTGGCGGCTTGTCCGCAGGGGGGCAGGACGAAGCAGGTGCTCATGGGCGCCAGGATTTCGTAGCCGACGCCGTGGCAGTCAATGAGCAGCAGGGGCGGGGTTTTTTCCAGCAGCACTCCGCTGATGCGGCCTATCACGATGGTGTTCTCCAGAAGCGATGGTGAAAAAGCGCCCAGCTCCGCATGGGCGGGGGCTGGGCGCTTTGGGTCAGAGGGCAGGTGGAAAGGGTTGTGCGTGTGCGCCGCTTAGGGGATGAGCCAGTGCCCCAGGCCGGCGTAAAAGGCGCTGCCAAAGCGGCCATAGACGTCTTCGCCGCTGCGGTTGAAGCAGCTGGCAAGCCTTGGGCGGCGGCGCGCGACTGCTGAGCGTGCACGCCAGCTACGACACCACGCTGCTGCGCCTGAACCGTCAGCCGCCCGACGGCGTGGTCTACGCCGGCTCCTACGTTGGCAACGCACTGGGGCGCAGCGCC
>ONTY01000029.1 GCA_900320815.1 uncultured Pseudomonadota bacterium | reverse complement strand
CCTGGCGCAGCTCGGCGATGCGCCCGTCGCTGATGGTGATGATGCGGCGCGCGTTGGCGGCAACCTTGGCGTCGTGCGTGACGAGGATGATGGTATGGCCGCTGGCGTTGAGTTCTTTGAGGATAGCCATCACCTCCTGCCCGCTGGCCTGATCGAGCGCCCCCGTTGGCTCGTCGGCGAGGATGACGCTGCCGCCGTTCATAAGCGCGCGTGCAATGGACACGCGCTGCTGCTGCCCGCCAGAGAGCTGTCCGGGGCGGTTGCCAAGGCGCTCACCAAGGCCAAGGCGCTGCAGCAGCATCTGCGCCCTCTCGTGGCGCTGCGCGGCGGGCACGCCCGCGTAGATGGCGGGGATTTCCGCATTGCCCACCGCCGTGAGATCACTCATGAGGTGGTAGCGCTGGAAGATGAAGCCAAAGTGCTCACGGCGCAGGCGCGCGAGCTCGTCGGGCAGCATGTCGCCGCTCTCCCTGCCGCTGACCTGGTAGCTGCCGCGCGTGGGGCGGTCCAGGCAGCCGATGATGTTCATGAGCGTGGATTTGCCCGAACCCGACGGGCCGATGATGGCAACCATCTCGCCGGCGTGGATGTCCAGGTTCACGTCTTTGAGGACGGCGACGACTTCGTCACCCGCCGGATATTCGCGCACCACGCCGCGCAGACGCAGCAGCGCGGTTTCTTGCTCTGCCATTGCCCTGTCCTCTTAGAACATCCTCGGCCTGCGGCGGCCCATGTTGGTCTGGCGCGTCTCGCCTTCGGCGGGGCCTTGCCCAACGATGACTTGTTCGCCCTCTTTCAGCCCGCTCTTGATTTCCACGTGCACGCGGTTGTTCAGCCCGATTTCCACGTGGCGGCGCTCAATGGTTTCCTTGCCCTTTTCGCCGCTGGCCACGCGCACGCTGTAGCTGCCGTCCTTGCCACGGCGCCCAAGCGCGCCGGCGGGAATCATGAGCACGTCGCGCGCGCTGGCAAGCACCAAGGTGACTTGCGCCGTCATCTGGATGCGCAGCTGGTGGTCAGGGTTGGGCACGGAGAGCAGCCCGTTGTAGTAGACGGCGGTGCTGGAAGAGCTGTCGGTGTTGGAGCCTTCGTAGGTTTTCATGTTGATGGGGCCTGGCTCCACGGCCACGAGCGTGGCGGGGCGGCGCGTGTCGGGGTCGCCCAGGGTGGTGAAGTAGGCGTCCATGCCGGGGGTCACGCGCGCCACGTCCGCTTCGGAGATCTGCGCCTCAATCTTCATGGTGTCCAGGTCGGCGAGTTTGACGATGGTGGGCGCGCTCTGCATGACGTTGAGCGTCTGCCCCTCTTGCGTGACGATGGACACCACCGTGCCCGCCGAGGGCGCAACGACGCGCGTGTAGCCCAGGTCGGCCTGCGCGTTTTCCATCTGCATGGTGTATTGCACGATTTGCGCCTGCACCGCCTCCACGTCGGCACGCGCAGCAGCCAGCGCGTGCTCGGCGCTTTCAAAGTCGGCGCGGCTGGCGGCCTGGCGGTCGTACATGTATTTCTGGCGCTTGTATTCCTTTTGCGCCAGCGCCAGCGCGCTCTGGCGCGAGGCTTTTTGCGCCTTGAAGTTCGCCACGCTCTCCTGCGCGGCGCGAAGAGCGTTGCGCTGCGTGGTGTCGTCAATGTCGGCAATGACCTGGCCTTCTTCCACCTGCTCGCCCACCTTGACGTAGAGCTTCTTGATGCGCCCGCCCACCTGCGCACCCACGTTGGTGAGGCGCGAGGCCTGCAGCGCGCCCGTGGCCAGCACGCTGTCTTCAATGTCGCCGCGCACCACGGCTGTGGTGATGAGGCTGGGCACAGGGGCGGGTTTGAACCACTGGTGCCAGATGAGCCAGCCAAGCAGCGCCAGCAGCAGCAGTGCCGCTGCCAGCCAGCCAGGGTGGCGTTTGATTGCGTGCCACATGGCGTACAGTCCTTTCGTGATGACTATTGAAAAGTGAGCATGATGCCGGCAAAAGATGCCGGCAATGCCCAATCCTTATAAATGAAAAATGCGCCGCGTGCGGCGTTGTACATGGCGCGCGATTGGGCGCGGCACACATGTCACGTTTATGGCGCCAATGTGTCTGGCGTGTGTACGGGCGGCGGCGCGTCGTTTTCTGGCACCGCTGCGGGGGCGATTTCCGGACGCAGCCCGAGTTTGGCCAGCAGGCGCGCATCACTGCCCTGCCCGGCTTCGTTGGGCGTGACAAGCAGCGTGTCGCCGCTGAAGATGGAGTTGGCGCCCGCCAGAAAGCACAGCGCCTGCACCGCTTCGGGCATTTGCGCGCGCCCGGCACTCAAGCGCACGTGCGCGCGCGGCATGGTGATGCGCGCCGCTGCCACAGTGCGCACGAACTCGCTCCAGTCCAGATCTTCGGCGCTCTCCAGCGGCGTGCCGGGCACTTTCACAAGCTGGTTGATGGGCACGCTCTCGGGCTGCGGGTCAAGGTTGGCAAGGCTGGCAATGAAGGCGGCACGCTCGGCGCGCGATTCGTCCATGCCAACGATGCCGCCGCAGCAAATCTTCAGCCCCGCTGCGCGCACCTTGCCCAGGGTGTCCATGCGCTCTTCATAGTGGCGCGTGCTGATGATGTCGTGGTATTTCTCGGGAGCGGTGTCGAGGTTGTGGTTGTAGTAATCCAGCCCGGCTTCTTTCAGCTGCTCTGCCATGCCGCTTTCCAGCATGCCGAAGGTGCCGCAGGTCTCCAGCCCCAACGCCTTGACGGCGCTGATGATGGCTGCCACGCGCTGCACATCCTTGGGGCGCGGACCGCGCCAGGCAGCGCCCATGCAAAAACGGCTGGCGCCGCGCGCCTTGGCAATTTTTGCCTTGGCAACGATGTCATCAATGTCCATCAGCGCCTCGCGCGCAACACCCGTGTCGTAGCGCGCGGATTGCGGGCAGTAGGCGCAGTCTTCCGGGCAGCCGCCAGTTTTGATGGACAGCAGCGCCGAGATTTGCACCTGCTGCGGGTCAAAGTGCTGGCGGTGCACTTGTGCCGCCTGCCAGACGAGTTCCAGCAGGGGGGTGTCCAGAAGTGCTTCCACGTCGCACTTTTTCCAGTACTGCGCTGTGTGGTGCGGCGTTGGCGTTGCATAGCGGCGCAAAGCCGCCGTGTGTGTGGTCATACCGTTTTTCTTTTTTGACATGAAAAACGCCGCCTGGGCAGGCGGCGCTTGAAATTGAGAAATGCATGGGCACAGCGCACAGCTTTTACTGCAGCAGCATTTGCGGCGTTGCGTCCAACTGGTTGATGGCGCGGCGCGTGGCGCGCACGGTGAGCGCCTCGTCTTCCAGCGGCACCAGCAACCCGGCTTGCAGATACGCCGCCAGCCGCCGCGTTTGCACCAGAAAGCTGCGCTCGCCGCCTGCGGCAAACAGGTGCAACTGTCCACGCGCACTGTGCCAAGCGTATTGCACGCGAAGCTGCGAACCCGCCCAGTCCAGCAGGAACCATGTGCCAATCTCCAACTCGCGCGCCCACGCCAGCATTCCCTGCCCGGGCATGGAACCGCCTTGCGCGATGACTTCAAGCTGGCCGATGTCTGAGCCGAACATCATCTCGATCATGCTTGGGTCGAGCATCATGTCGCCTTCGTCGGTGTCGCTGATGACGTCTTCCAGCGCCGCCAGCCCGTGTGCGAGTTCTTCGAGCTTCTCGCGCGGCAGCCCTTCGTCACGCGAGGTAAAGGCGCGTGTGACTGCGTCGCTGATGAGCTTGATGTAACCGTCCTGCTCCACCGTCTGAATGCCCGCCATGCTCATACCCTCGCGCAGCGCCGCCAGCAGGCCGGACATGCGCTGCACCACGCGGCTGCGCTCGGCGCGGTCTGGACGTGGCGAGGCCGCCCAGAGCAGGTCGGCAGCGGTCTGCTTGTAGTGCAGCGTCTGCTCACCCTGCGCGCCGTAGCGCACTGCGGCCAGCGCGAGCACATCAGACCAGATGTGAAACAGGAACTCGCGCACGTCTTCGGCCACGGGCACCGACTCGAGCATGCGGCGCAACTCGATGGTGTATTGCACTGCCAGCGTTTCTTTTTGCTCCACTTGCTGCGCCAGTGTGCTCACGCGCTTGACGGTGTGGTTTTCCGCCAGCGAGCGGCCAAGAAAGCGTTTGAACTCATCGAGCATCATTTGATAGACGCGCCGCCCGGTTTCCGGGTATTGCTCAATCGTTTGCACGATGCGCTTGATTTCGCGTTCGAGCGCACTGCCTTCCACCTGCGCGGCGTCAAAACCCATCGCGCACGCACCCATGCGGTCAATGAGCTGGCGCGCCGGGTGCTCGCTGGAAGCGAAGAAGTCAGGCTCGGCCAGCGCCAGACGCAGCACTGGAATCTGCAGCCGCGCGAACCACACGCGGATGCTCGCTGGAATGTGCTCCTCGGCCAAGATGGCTTGAAACATCAAGGCCACGATTTCAATCGTGGCTTTTTCGCCCGGGCGCTCGGCCTTGGCTTTGATGTCGTCAGCGTGGCGACGCAACTCGGACGCCATCGCCTGCACGCTGGGCATGACTTCCGTGACCGGTGCATCCTGCAGCGCCTGCCCAGGCACGGCCGGGCGCGGCGCCAGTTCAGTCGCTGGGAAATGGTGCGGCTCAGCCAGCGCCGCTACCAGCGCCGGTGAAGGCGGCGGCACGCCGACGACTGTGGCATCACCAAAGCCGCTCACGCGGCTAGACACCAGGCGCCGCAGCTGCAGCAACATGCTTTGCGCCTTCTGGCGCATCCGCCCCATCGGGGACACGCTGGCCGCTGCCGGTGCCATGCCGGTGGAGGGAGCGGCGCGCGTCATCATGCGCGTCTCTTGTGCCGCGCGCAGCAGCGCCGAGTGGCGCACCATCGGCACAGCGCCGCTGTATTCAAGCGTGGAGTCGTTGGGATCCCACTCATCGAGCGGCTGCTCCGAAATGGGCGGGCTGGATACCGGATAGCCGCTGCGCGGCGCACCGTAGCCTGAGCTTGGGTAACCGCTGCGTGGTGCGCCGTAGCCATAGCCAGAGCTTGGGTAGCCGCTGCGTGGCGCCCCAGCAGCGTAGCCGCCATAGCCTGAGGCTGCGGGGTAATAGCCGCTGCCCCCCGCTGCCGGAGGTTGCCCGCGCAACGGAGGCTGACCACGATAGGCCGAAGGCGGATACGAAGACGGCGGATGCGTCGGCTGCTCCGAAAGCCGTCCGGGCTGCGTGGGCGCGCCAACGGC
This sequence comes from uncultured Pseudomonadota bacterium, assembly GCA_900320815.1. Lineage (GTDB taxonomy): Bacteria > Pseudomonadota > Gammaproteobacteria > Burkholderiales > Burkholderiaceae_C > Ottowia. The sequence continues at coordinate 4,034 of ONTY01000029.1, read as the reverse complement.
GTCGCGTCGCACCTGGCGGCGCATATCAATTTTGTCCATCACGCCCTGCTTGATGAGGGCTTCGTTGAGTTGGCGATACACCTCGGTCATGTGTACGCCCAACGCTGCTGCCACCGTGCCAGCCACGGGCAGCCACATTTCACGCGTCAGCCCGTTTTCTGTCCACGCTTTCAGCAGCACGTGCGCCAGCGTCTCAGGGCGCAGCACATCGCGCTTTGGCAACTCTTCACGCCCTTCGAGCGAGAGCACGCGCAGCCGCAAGTCACGCCACTCGTTGCCCGCCGCGTCGCTTAGCGCCGAGGCCAAGCGCGAGATGAGAATCTTGCGTTCCACAACCTCATCGTCAATGAGTTCCAGCTCACCCAAATCGCTCAGCGATTCCTCATCGCTGGCTGCGCGCTGGGGCGCGTCTTGCCAGAGCTTTTGCACGCTCGCCACCCATTTGGTGCGCGTGTGCTCAAAGGCCATTTGTGCGTTCGACATTTGCTGCGCTTGCACCATGCTGCTAAAGCGCCCTTGCATCAAGCTGTCAAATTGCCGGCTGATGGTTTTTGCCAAATCAGCAGCCGCACCAGTGAGCGCTTTCACAAACTGCGCGCGCACTTGCTGCGCCAGCGCCTTAGCCGGCGTCAAATATCGCGGTGTGCGTTGAATCGCCATAGGGGGTCACAACAGAGAAAAAATCCTGCACGCTTGGCGCCATTAGACAACAGCGCCCGCATTGGGGTCATTGGGGTCAAAGTCTTTGCGTGTGCGCACGACCAGATCCTCGCGCTTGACGCCCAGCCACATGGCGATGGCGGCTGCCACGAACACTGAGGAATAAATGCCGAACATGATGCCCACCATCAGCGCCACGGCAAAGTAATGCAGCGTCTGCCCGCCAAACAGCAGCATGGACAACACCACCGCCAGCGTGGAGCCGTGTGTGATCATGGTGCGGCTGATGGTGCTGGTAATGGCGCTGTCAATAATCTCGATGCTGCCCATCTTGCGGTAGCGGCGAAAATTCTCACGAATGCGGTCAAAGATAATCACCGATTCGTTCACGGAATAACCCATTACTGCCAGCACCGCCGCCAGCACGGGCAGCGAAAACTCCCACTGGAAAAATGCAAAAAAGCCCAGGATGATAATCACGTCGTGCATATTGGCAATAATGCCAGCGACGGCGTATTTCCATTCAAAGCGCATGGCCAGATACACCATGATGCCGAGCACCACAAACGCCATCGCCATGAGGCCGCTTGTGGCAAGTTCATCGCCCACCTGCGGGCCGACGAACTCGGTGCGCCGCTCCTGCACGCCGGCATCAAGCGCGCGCAGCGCCTCGAGCACCTGCTTGCTCTGCTCGGCGCTGTTCTGCCCCGCCTTGTTGGGCAGGCGGATGAGCACGTCGCGCGCGGTGCCAAAGTTCTGCACCTGCACTTCGCCATAGCTCAGCTTGGCGATGGCGCCGCGCACCTGCTCCAGGTCGGGCGGCTGCGGGTAGCTGACTTCCATGACGGTGCCGCCGGTGAACTCCACCGACAGGTTCAACCCGCGCGCCACCAGAAAGATGACGGCCAGTACAAACGTGATGGCAGATATTGCGTTGAATATCTTGGCGTGCCGCATGAAGGGAATGGTGCGGCGAATGCGAAAAAATTCCATTTTAAAAATCCTCCCTGCGCCTTATTTCCCAGCGGCGTGGGCAGTTTCCTGTCCCGGCTTCCATACGGTGCCAATGGATATTTCCTTCAGGCGCTGGCGGCGGCCATACCACCAGTTCACCAGCCCGCGCGAGAAAAACACGGCTGAAAACATGGACGTCAATATGCCGATGCAGTGCACCACGGCAAAGCCGCGCACCGGGCCGGAGCCAAACGTGAGCAGCGCAATGCCGGCGAGCAGTGACGTGATGTTGGAGTCCAGAATCGTCGCCCACGCGCGGTCGTAGCCGAGGTGAATCGCCGTCTGCGGCGCCGAGCCGCCGCGCAACTCCTCGCGGATGCGCTCATTGATGAGCACGTTGGCGTCAATCGCCATGCCCATCGTCAGCGCCATGGCCGCCATGCCGGGCAGCGTGAGCGTGGCCTGCAGCATGGACAAAATCGCCACCAGCAGCATCAGGTTGAACGAGAGCGCGATAGAGGAAATCACGCCAAACATCTGGTAGTAGATGCACATGAAGATGACGACGGCGGCAAAGCCCCACGCCACGCTGTTCATGCCCTTGCGGATGTTCTCTTCGCCCAGACTCGGGCCGATGGTGCGCTCTTCAATGATTTCCATGGGCGCAGCCAAGGAACCCGCGCGCAGCAGCAGCGCCAGGTCGGCGGCCTCCTCGCTCGTCATGGCGCCGGAAATCTGGAAGCGCACGCCCAACTCGCCGCGAATCACCGGAGCGGTGAGCACCTCGCCCTTGCCTTTTTCAAACAGGATGATGGCCATGCGCTTGTTGATGTTTTCGGCACTCACGTGGCGCATCACTGAGCCGCCCTTACTGTTGACGGTCAAATCAACCGAGGGACTTTGGTTCTGGTCGTAGCCCGGCTGCGCGTTGCTCAGGCTGTCGCCGGTGATGATGACCTGGCGCTTGAGCACGATGGGGCGCCCCTCGCGGTCAAAGAACTTCTCCGAACCAAAGGGCACTGCGCCGCCCGCTTCGGCGGCGCGCGCTTCGGCGCTCTCGTCCACCAGGCGCATTTCCAGCGTCGCCGTGCGCCCAAGGATGTCCTTGGCCTTGGCGGTGTCTTGCACGCCAGGGAGCTGCACCACCACACGATCCGCGCCCTGCTGCTGAATCACCGGCTCGGCCACGCCCAACTCGTTGACGCGGTTGTGCAGCGTGGCCACGTTTTGCTTCACCGCCTCGCCCTGCACCGCCAGCAGCGCCTGCGGCTTGAACGTCAGGCGCAGGCGCGGTTGTGCGCTGCCCGGCACTTCCTGCACGTCCATGTCGGGCTGCGTGCTGGTGATGACGCGCTGCGCCTGCGCCAGCGTCTCGGCGTCGCGCGCGCGCACCTCAATGGCGTCGCCCTCGCGGCTGATGCCGCCGTGGCGCACGTCTTTTTCGCGCAGCGCCACGCGGATGTCGTTGGTGAGCGTGTCCAGCCTCTTGGTAATGGCGGCGCGCATGTCCACCTGCAGCAAAAAGTGCACGCCGCCGCGCAAATCCAGCCCGCGATACATGGGACGGGCGTTGAGGGCGGCGAGCCAGGCGGGCGAGCGCGTGACCATGTTCAGCGCCACGATGTAGTCCGGCTCCGCAGGGTTGGCATTGAGTGCGCGCTCCACCGCGTCTTTGGCCTTGAGTTGCTCGTCGGTGTTGGCAAAGCGCGCCCACACTGAATTGCCCTCCTGCACCAGGCGCTGCGGCACCAGCTTGGCGCCCTCCAGCGCGCTGCGCACGGCATCCAGCGTAGCGGCGCTCACTTTGACTGTGGTGCGCCCGGAAGACACCTGCACCGCCGGCACTTCATCAAAGAAGTTCGGCAGCGTGTAGATGAACGCCACCAGCACAGAGATGGCGATGATGATGTATTTCCAGAGTGGGTAGCGGTTCATGGCGGTGAAGCAGCGCGCGCAAAAGCGCCGGCCTTAGTTCTTGTCTTTGCCTTCTTTGTCCAGCTTGATGCTGCCGCGCGGCAGCACCTGCACGATGGCGTGCCGCTGCACCTGCACCTGCACGCCGCTGGCCACCTGCAGCCCAAGCATGTTCTCGCCCAGCGTGGCGATGCGTCCCACCAGGCCACCCTGCGTGACCACCTCATCGCCCTTGGCCAGCGCATCCAGCATGGCGCGCTGCTCTTTTTGTTTTTTCAGCTGCGGGCGAATCATCAGGAAATACAGCGCCACAAACATGATGATGAGCGGCAGCATGCTCGCCAGCATGGAAGGGGGCTGCTGCGGCACACCGGCGGCAGTTGCGGCGGCCTCTTGCGCAAAAGCAGGGGAAATCAACACAGTCTCAGGCTCCTAAAAAGTAAAAAAATACTGCTGCGGCACGCGTGCACCGCAGCAAAGAAAAAGCTGCTGATTGTAGGGGGCAG
>ONTY01000190.1 GCA_900320815.1 uncultured Pseudomonadota bacterium | reverse complement strand
TGCCCGGCGTGGACAGCGGCGGGCTGGTGGCAGGCACGCCGCGCGTGTTCGAAGGGCTGGTGGCCAGCGGCGACCGCTTTGTCGCCAGCGGTGCGCAGCGCGCGGCGCTCAAAGCGGCGCTGCCCGATGCGCTGGCTGCCGAGATGGAAGGCGCTGCGATTGCGCAGGTGTGCAGCGCCTTCGGCGCTCCCTTTGCCGCGCTGCGCATCATCAGCGACCAGGCCGACGCCAGCGCCAGCGTGGATTTCGGGCGCTTCATTGAGTGTGTTGCGCGCCGCAGCATCTGCGCCGTTCTGGATGCGCTGCTGCGCGCACTGCCGCCGCTGTAAACATACTCCGTCTATTTGTACTGTACTGCCCGCATATTATGTGGGCAGCAAGCTACATACCCAATGTTTCTGGCGAGCGGTGCGCGAATACAGCGCCTCCCGCTACCTTCTGCCGCGCAAATATTTCATTCCCGCCCACGCGCCGCCTGCGGCAATCAGTGGCCATTTGACCTCATCGGCCAGGCTGTCAATGCTGATGTCTTTGACAACGGCAAATATGGAAAACCCGACGACAACAGCGGCGGAATATGCCAGAGTGATGAGCTTTTGCCAAAGACTGCTGATACTGGCGCGGTATTCCTTCGTGATTTCCCGTACTGCGTAAGGTCCCCAGATGGCGGCAAGCAGAAAAAAGCCAAAGTGATTGAGCCTGCCTTCCAGGAGTGCGGTTGCCAATGGCAGGCTTAGAAAAAGTGCAAGGAGAAGCGAGAGCCAGTGCTTTTTCTTGACGCCAACACAGTAGAGCCAATAGAAAATAATGATTACAATGTTGCTGCCATCAGCATCAGCATCCATAAAGAAATCTCCATTCAAACAGCGATTGTGCAAACTCCCTTGATAACCAGGAAAGAATGTCAAAAAGAGAGCGAGGGAAAAGGTGATAACAGGCAGCAGTTCCAAGAGTGTCGTGTGGGCAATTTCCTTTTCTGCTTGTCCAGGTTCTCGCTGCCTGCTGTCCCGTCGGCTTTCCAGTGTTTGCCAGCGGTGTGGGTGTTGACGCTGCTTTTCACGCGCGCCACTTTTGATTGTGGTTCATGGCGCTCTCCAAAACGCATTGGCGATGCGTTTTAAATATAGACCCGCACGCGCCCATCATGATTTTCTTTGAAGTGGAAGGGAAAAGGGGGATGTACCCCCTTGGGTTGATGATGAGTTCGTGGCAATACGCGTCAGCAGGCGTAATTTTCAAAAATCCTTTCCTTGAATTTGCAGCGCGGGCATGCGTATGTGACCCATCGTCCTTTGGGCTGGTCATCTTCTTTTTCTGCGAACATTGGGGTATTGCATTCAGGACATTTTTTGCCACGTGCCATGACAGTTCTCCTAAAAAAGCTGCACCAGAATGAGTGCGCGTGCGGTGTATTTTATTTTTGTGTGTGTGTCAAATGATTCCCGTGCAAAATCTTGAAAGTGTGGACTGCATACAACGACGCTTGTATGCCTGGTGCATACCCAGCATATTTATATTGTATTGCCAGCAATATATATCGGTGTTCAATGTATACCCCTTGCATGCAGCGATGATGCGCTTCTTGTTGGAGTCTGCATCCGGCGGTGTTCACTGCGCAAGGATTGCGCTTGAATTGGACTCTGTGAGCGCATTGTTGACGTGAAAAATACCCACCTTGTCGGGGCGCGATACATCGCGCCCTCACCGGCACTTTGTCACATAAGGACGTCATGAATGGCATCCCTACACAATCCCAAATTTAAGGGAGTGCAACACGTCAACCGAGGTTTAACAGCGCCTTGAATTGTTGGGTATATCCATATTGCCGGCAAAAGATGCGGGCAATAGAGTGGTTCAGCGTTGAGTATCTGATTTTCCAAGAGCACGTGCAAGGCACTGGGCGCAGATGCAGGCGCGGCGCCGCTGCGCAGGCGGCACGCGCGCCAGCAGTTGCGGCGGAAAGGCGGGAGCGTCCATGCACCAGCAGCGCAGCGTTTGGGTGTCGACGGCGCCGCTGGTAGCCATCACGCAGCCATTGGGCTGACCGCACAGCGGGCAGTGCTGTGCGCTGCTGGTGTGGTGCCTGCATTCCACAGAAATTTTCTTTTTAAAGTAAAAAAAACGGGGGCGCGTTGCGCCCCCAGGTTTCTTGTGAATATATCGGTTTTTTTACAGCGCCGTCATACCCTGGTAATCGGCTTTGACAGTTTCGCCGCGATAGACGGTACCATCTTCATCTGTGCCCGAAAATGATACGCAGGCGTAGTAGCCGGGAGCGCCCTGCATTTGTTTTTTGATTTTTTCAATCGTTGTGGCGTCGGGCGCGGGCATGGTTTTCAGAGGTGCACGGCAGGCGCGGATGATGATCCAGCACGGCGAGAGGCCGTTGTTGAACCACACCGAGGGCATGACGCCGGGGTCGTTGGTCCAGGAGAGCACGCGGCGCCCCTCTTTGCTCAGGGCGCTGCGTACTTCCTGCACTGCCATGTCGTGCAATTCCCAGTCGGTGGCAATGACGCGCTTTTGGTTCACCAAGGCTTCCGGGTCCATAGGGTTGAGCGCGCGCAAGTCCAGCAGCCCCCAGCCGCGCAGCGCGGGGCGCCAGCCTTCTTCCCCATAGCGGCGCATAGGCATGATGCAGGCGTGCCCTTTGTAGCCGGCGGCGATGCGCATCAGCCCTTGCAGCGTGCCGGGAAAGCGGCTGGTGGCGAGTGCGGCGCTCCATTCGCGGCCTTGCTCGTGGTCGGAGAGCAAGGGCAGGTCAAAACTTTCCGCGTCTTCCAGGCGCACGAAAAACGCCTGGTTGCCCAAGATGAATGACAGGTGTTCGAGCAGCGGCGTGTGCGGCGTGGTGCGCAGCCAGGTGTGGGGCACGGCACCTTCTTGCGCGGCAGCAGCAGCGTCCCGAGTGTTGGGGCCGCACTTTTCCAGCAGCTCTTTCAAATGCCGGCTGGCGGCGTCAAAGCAGTCGGCGAAATCTTTGTCGTCAATGGTGTTTTCAACTTGAAAAGTCATGGTGCTGGCTTTCGTGCGTTGTGCGCTTGGCGGAGGGCGGCGGCTGCCTGTGGCTGTGAGCCGGCGCGTGTGTGGCGGGAACTATACACCGCTGCCTGCTGCCGCCTGTGCGGCGGCGCGGCAGGCGGGCAGCGATTCGGTTTACAGACTGCTGCGCAGAATTTCAATAATGCCGGCGCGGTCTACGGGGCGAATGGCATTTTCTAAATTGCCAAACCAGTGGCTGCGGATATGGTCGGCTATTTCTTCAAAATGCGTGTCGTCCACACCCACGTCGCGCAGGCGCGGCGGGATGCCGATGGCGCGGAAAAACTCCTCAGTGCGCGCAATGGCGGCTTCGGCGTTGTGCATGGCGTCTGCCTTGGCGTCCAGACCCCAGACGTTGATGCCGTATTGGGCAAAGCGCGGCGCGGTGTCGGCGTTGAGGCTGTAGCGCATCCAGTGCGGCGTGATGATGGCCAGTCCGGTGCCGTGGGTGATGTCGTGCCAGGCGCTGACTTCATGCTCAATGGCGTGGCACACCCAGGGGCTTGGCGTGCGCCCTATTGCCAGCAGCCCGCAGCAGCCAAACGAGCTGGCAAGCATCAGTTGCGCGCGCGCTTCTTCATCGTTTGGGTTTTCAATGGCGCGCGGCGTGTTGGCAAAGACGGCGCGCAAAATGGTTTCACAAAAACCGTCAGAAATCATGTTGCCGTCTTTGACGAGATATTGCTCGAAGGTGTGCGAGAGAATATCTGCGGCGCCGGCGGCGGTTTGGCTGGCGGGCACACTGCAGGTGTAGCTTGGATCGCAAATGGATGCGACGGGGAAAGTGTTGGACCAGCAAGTGAGTTTTTCGTTGGTTTCTTCATTGGTAATCACGGCTGCTGCATCGTATTCACTGCCCGTGGCGGCGAGGGTGAGCACGTCAAACAGCGGAATATGTTCGCCCACCAGTTCGGGCTTGATGACCAGGTCCCACGGGTCACCATCGTATTTGGCGCCGCAGGCGATGTTTTTGGCGCAGTCAATGGTGCTGCCGCCGCCCACGGCCAAAATCATGTCAATGCCGTTGTCCTTGCACAGTTTTACGCCCTCGCGCACCGAGGAAATGCGCGGATTCGGGGCGATGCCGCCCAGTTCAAACACTTCAAAATCTTTCAACAGGGTTT
>ONTY01000133.1 GCA_900320815.1 uncultured Pseudomonadota bacterium | reverse complement strand
CGCCGCGTGCAAGCGGCGCTGCAGGAGCTGGACACGCTGCAGCGCCAGTGCGAAGCCGCGCCATTGCCCGGTGCGCAGGCGTCGCTGCGCGCGCTGGGCGAAGCGGCAGAAAACGCCATCGCTGCCAAGAGCGACGCAGGAGGGGACAAGACTTCCGTCCGCTCCGCCAGCAGCAAGAGCGGTGGCACTGCCGCTGCACGCGCAGGCAAAGCGGCCAGCACCCCAGCCAGTGCGGCGCAGCCGCAGCAGTAAGGGGGAGGGTGCAGCCACATGAAACGTTTCCTCTTTTCGCTGCTCGTGCTGCTGGCCGTGGCAGCGGTGCTGATAGTCGCTGTCGGCCCGCATGGCAGCGTGTCGTTGTTTTGGCCACCGTATCGCATCGATATGTCGTTGCGTGCGCTGGTGCTGGTGCTGCTGGCGCTGTTTGTGCTGCTGCACCTGGCGCTGCGGCTGCTGGGTGCGCTGCTCGCGCTGCCTCGGCGCTGGCGCCAGGCGGCATCACAGCGTCAGTCAACGCCCTCGGTTTCCTGACCTCTTTGCCCAATCGCGGAGGATGAAAACACCATGATTTCACGCACTGCATTGCTGCTGGCGCTGGGCTTGGCAGCTGCACTTGGCGCCGGCTGCAGCACGGCGTCGCTCGAGCAGCGGCAACGCTGGGTGGCGAACGCCGCCTCGTACATGGAGCGCAATGTGGATGCCACGCTGCACAAGCTCTGGCAAATCGTGCCCGGCTCGCGCGCCATGACAGACGCTGCCGCCGGCGTGCTGGTGTTCCCGCGCGTGCTGCGCGGCTCGTTTGTCGTCGGCGCCGCGCACGGCAAAGGCGCACTGCGCGAGAGGGGGCGCACCACGGGCTACTACAGCACCACTGCCGGCTCGGTGGGCATGCAGGCGGGCGGGCAGTCGCGCGCTGTCATCTACGTGTTCAATTCGCCGCAGGCGCTGGCGCAGTTCAAGGCCAGCCGTGGCTGGACGGCGGGCGCCGACGCCACCGTGGCTGCCGGCAACGTAGGCGCCAATGGCGTGCTTGACACCACCTCCAGCCACCCAGCAGTCACCAGCTTTGTGCTCACCAACGCCGGGCTGGAAGCAGGCGCCGCTGTGGGCGCTGCGCGCATCGCACCCACGCAGCCGTAAACGTCGTACCCGGCGCCCAAGGGTAAAATGCTTGGGTATCGCTTGGTTGCCGGCATAAATCGCGGGTAATAAATTGTTAAATTGTGGAGTATATGAAGAGACCAAGAAGTGCTTCATCCATAAATATCAGAGTATTGCTTGTCTGCCGGCAAAAGATGCCGGCAATGGCGGCTTCTATCTTTGAGTATTTAAGAAATGCGGCACCCCGTTGTGCAGGTGCAGCATGCGCTGTGGTGCCGCCGCTATACTCGCGCGCTTCGCTTTTTGGCGAAGCAGCACGCGCCGTGCAGTTTCAGCGCAGGCGCGCAAGTCAAACCATTTGAAACGGAACCCAAACCATGATTTCCAAAGACAAAAAAGCCCAAGTCGTCAAAGACAACGCCCGCAAAGAGGGCGACACCGGCAGCCCCGAGGTGCAGGTGGCGCTGCTGACGGCGCGCATCAATGAGCTCACACCGCACTTTCAGCAGCACGCCAAGGACCATCATGGCCGGCGCGGGCTGCTGCGCATGGTCAGCCGCCGCCGCAAATTGCTGGACTATCTCAAGAGCCGGGATGCCGACCGCTATCTGGCTCTGATTCGCAAACTTGGGCTGCGTAAATAATGCAGCCGTGATGGCATGAAAAACGCCTGGCTCCGCTTTTGCGGCCCAGGCGTTTTTGTGTTTTCTCGTTTTTCTTTTTCTGGGGCGCGAACCCCCGCGCAGTATGCGGGGCAGTGTCATTCCACAACCGGAAGGCGGTTCTGGAATGGCATCGCTGCACACGCCGCCCCTGCCTTTTCAAGGAGCTTTATGCCATGAGCATGTTCAACAAAGTCACCAAATCATTTCAGTGGGGCGATAAAACCGTCGTGCTGGAAACTGGCGAAATCGCGCGCCAGGCCGCCGGCGCCGTCGTCGTCACGATTGACGGCACCACCGTGCTGGCGACAGTTGCCGCCAGCCGCCAGCCCAAGCCGGGGCAGGATTTTTTCCCGCTCACCGTTGATTACATCGAGAAAACGTACGCCGCAGGGAAAATCCCGGGCAGCTTTTTCAAGCGCGAAGCCAAGCCGAGCGAGCTGGAAACGCTCACCAGCCGCCTGATTGACCGCCCCATCCGCCCGCTGTTTCCGGACGGCTTTTTCAACGAAGTGCACGTGGTGGTGCACACGCTCTCGCTCAACCCGGAGGTGGACGCCGATATTGCCGCCATGATTGGCGTGAGCGCGGCGCTGGCCATCAGCGGCATTCCGTTCAACGGCCCCATTGGCGCGGCGCGCGTGGGCTACATCAACGGCGACTATGTGCTCAACCCCGGCCCCACGGCGCGCAAGAGCAGCCAGCTTGACCTGGTCGTCGCCGGCACCGAGGAAGCAGTGCTGATGGTGGAGTCGCAGGCGAGCCAGCTGAGCGAAGAAGTGATGCTGGGCGCGGTGATGTTCGGCCACGAGCAGGGCCGGGTGGCCATTGACGCCATCCACGAGTTGGTGCGCGAGGCGGGCAAACCGCTTTGGGCCGAGGACGGCACCTGGGCGCCTGAGCCGCGCGACGAAGCCTTCATCGCCGCCGTGCGCGAAGCTGCCGAGGGCAAGCTGCGCGCCGCCTTTGACATTCGCAGCAAGCAGGCGCGCACGCAGGCGCTGCGCGACGCAGGCGCTGCCGTGAAAGCGGAGCTGGAAGAAAAAACCGGCGCCGAGGTGGACGCCGCCAAGCTCGGCGAGCAGCTTTTTGCGCTGGAAGCGGAAATTGTGCGCGGGCGCATCCTGGCGGGCGAGCCGCGCATTGACGGGCGCGACACACGCACCGTGCGCCCCATTGAAATCCGCACCTCTGTTCTGGAGCGCACGCACGGCTCGGCGCTGTTCACGCGCGGCGAAACGCAGGCGCTGGTTGTGACCACGCTGGGCACCGAGCGCGACGCGCAGCGCATTGACGCGCTGGCGGGCGAGTATGAAGACCACTTCCTCTTCCACTACAACATGCCGCCCTTTGCCACGGGCGAAGCGGGGCGCATGAGCAGCACCAAGCGGCGCGAAATCGGGCACGGGCGCCTGGCCAAGCGCGCCCTCATCCCGCTGCTGCCCAGCCGCGAGGAGTTCCCCTACACCATCCGCGTGGTGAGCGAAATCACCGAGTCCAACGGCTCCTCGTCGATGGCGTCGGTGTGCGGCGGGTGCCTGAGCCTGATGGACGCCGGCGTGCCCATGAAGGCGCATGTGGCGGGCGTGGCGATGGGGCTGATCAAGGAAGGCAACCGCTTCGCCGTGCTCACCGACATCCTGGGCGATGAGGACCATCTGGGCGACATGGACTTCAAGGTCGCCGGCACCGCGCAGGGCGTCACCGCGCTGCAGATGGACATCAAGATTGCCGGCATCACGCGCGAAATCATGCAGGTGGCGCTGGCGCAGGCGCGCCAGGCGCGGCTGCACATCCTCGGGCTGATGCAAGAGGCACTGGCGGGTGCCAAGGAAGAAATCAGCAGCTATGCGCCCAAGCTCTACACCATGCACATCAACCCGGAAAAAATCCGCGACGTGATTGGCAAGGGCGGCGCGACGATTCGCCAGTTGACCGAGGAAACCGGCACCACGATTGACATTGCCGAGGACGGCACCATCACCATTGCCAGCAACGACACCGAAAAAGCCGAACAAGCGCGCCGCCGCATCGAGGCGATTACCGCCGAGGCGGAAGTGGGCAAGGTCTATGAAGGCCCGGTGACCAAGCTGCTGGAGTTCGGCGCGCTGGTCAACATCCTGCCCGGCAAGGACGGGCTGCTGCACATCAGCCAGATTGCGCACGAGCGCGTGGAAAAGGTGGAGGACTACCTGCAGGAAGGCCAGGTGGTGCGCGTGAAGGTGCTGGAAACCGACGACAAGGGACGCATCAAGCTGTCCATGAAGGCGCTGCTGGAGCGTCTGCCGCGCGAGGAACGCGCTCTGCGTGAAAGTCGCGAAGGCGGACGCGGACGCCGTCCGCGCGGTGAGCGCAGCGGCGCTGGCGATGCCGACGTGCGGGGGCAGGAATGAGCGCCAAGCTCCGCAGCAAGGAGTGTGCGTATGCGTAAGTTGATTGCTGGCAACTGGAAGATGAATGGCGCGCTGGTGGCGAACCAGACGCTGATTCATGCGCTGCTGGATGGACTGCGCGCTCAGCCTGCCGTGTGCGATGTGGCGCTGTGTCCACCTGCGGTGTATCTGGCGCAGGTGCAGGCGCTGCTGCATGGGCAGGATGCCATTGCACTGGGCGCACAAGATGCCTCGGAGCACGAGGCAGGTGCTTTCACAGGCGATACCGCAGCGGCCATGCTGCACGAGTTTGGCGTGCGCTATGTCATCGTGGGGCATAGCGAACGCCGCAGCTATCAAGGCGAGAGCGACGCGCAAGTGGCGCGCAAGGCGCAGCGTGCACTGGCAGCTGGCATCACGCCCATCGTGTGTGTGGGCGAGTCGCTGCTCGAGCGTGAACAAGGGCAGACCGAAGCAGTCGTCGCCCGCCAGCTTGCGGCGCTGCTCGAATGCAACGGGAATCGTGTGGCAGATATGGCGCTGGCGTATGAGCCGCTCTGGGCCATTGGTACTGGTCACGCTGCTACGCCGCAGCAGGCGCAGGCTGTGCATGCCGCGTTGCGCGCGCGGCTGCACGATGCGCTTGGAGCACAGGCAGCAGACGTGCGTATCCTCTACGGCGGCAGCATGAATGCCGCCAACGCTGCCAGCTTGCTGGCGCAGCCGGACATCGACGGCGGCTTGATTGGCGGCGCTTCGCTCAAAGCGCCAGATTTTCTTGAAATAATCGCTGCTGCCCGATAAACATACCGGCAGCTTGCTATGAATAATGGAGCGAACTGATGAATACCTCGATGAACGTCATCCTGAACCTGCTGCAAGTGGCGCAAGTGATTTCGGCACTCATCATGGTCGGGTTGATTCTTATGCAGCACGGCAAAGGAGCCGATATGGGGGCTGCCTTCGGCAGCGGCGCCTCGGGCAGCATCTTTGGCGCATCGGGCAGCGCCAACTTCTTCTCGCGCGCGACGGCCATCATGGCAACCGTGTTTCTGGGCAGCACGCTGGCGCTGGCGTACTTTGGTTTCAGCGTGCGCACGCCCTCGGCGCCCAGCAGCGTGCTCGAGCGCGCTGCCGCTGCCCAGCCCGCTGCGTCTGCTGCCAGCCCCGCT
>ONTY01000220.1 GCA_900320815.1 uncultured Pseudomonadota bacterium | reverse complement strand
GCGTGCGTGCCCGGCTTGCCCAGCGGCGCGCCGCCAAGCTCCGCCACCTGGTCGCTGCCCAGCACCAGCGCCTGCGGAAAACGCGCCGCCACCTCGCGCGCCTTCGCCAGCGCCAGGCGTGCGGCCAGCGCCGCCGGCGCCTCGCCCGGCTGCGGCGTCTCGTCCACCTGCGGCGCCACAGCCTCAAACGGAAGGTTCAGCCGCTCCAGCAACTGCCGCCGGTAGCGCGACGTGGACGCCAGCACCAGCGGGCGGGGAAGAAATTCAGTATGTTCAGCATTCATGGCGCAGATTTTCTTACACTGCGTCCCTTTGCCCTCCCCGCCCCGTCTGCAACAGCAATGGAAAGTCCGCACCCCAAAGAGCCGCTACGCACCAGCACAGTTGGTGCCATGCTGTTTATTGGCGGATTTTTCATTGCCGAAATTTTTGAATATACAATCGTGGCGCGCTTTCTCACGGAAACAGCTGTGCTTTCCGGCTTTGGCATTATGGCACTCAGCTCCGGGGAAAGAGAAGAAGATATTGGCTGTGCGCCCGGCATGAATCGCACCTGGTTTTCTTTTACACGCCGCGCCGAAAAGTGGCAGCGCATTGACGCAGCATTCTGGAGCCTGCACGCCTGGATGGACAGCTGGCGCGGGCTGGCGATTCTCTGGGGCGTGTATGCGCTTTTTGGCATCATTAATGACTATGCGCCACTGTATACCGTACTGCTTGCCACAGGCTGCAGCGCCATCGTCTGGCTGGTGGCATTGCGCTGGACGGGGCGGGAGTCGTCGTTTTGACTGTTCATTTTTCAGGATTGTATCCCATGAATATACGGAATCTAAAACTCAATTATCTGCTCTGGTATCTGGCCGGCTCCGCCGCCGCGCTTGGCTGCTGGACGGCAGCGCGCGCCATCACGCAGCTTTGGACGGGCACGGCGGCGGGCGTGCAGGTTTTTCTGCCCGTGCTGGTTTCGCCGCTCATCTCGCTGCCGCTTGGTTTGTTTGGCGCCATGACTGGATATGCTGCTGAAAAAATCCAGCAGCGCGATTTTTCCGCCAGCGCACGTTTTGTCACCGGCAGCTTGCCCGTCATCATCTTGCTCGTGATTGATTTTGCGGTACGCGCCAGCGCCGCCATGCACTAAAGCCGCCATGAAAACGCCTGAAAATGATTTTTCCGCCCCACCTGCGGCATTGGATACCGAAGCCTTCGCCGCCGCGCGCGGGCATTTGCAGGGCAGCCTGCCCCTCGCACACCTGCCACGCCTGGTCACTGCCTGCCTGCCTCTGCCGCCGGATGCCGCGCTGCACTGGCTGGCCGATGGTGAGGCGCGCGCCGCTGGCGACGGCGTCCTGCGCCCAGCGCTGCACCTGCGGCTGGCGTGCCGCTTGCCGCTGGAGTGCCAGCGCTGCCTGCAGCCCGTGGAAGAAGCCGTGGAGGTGGACCGGCACTTCATCTTTGCGCCCGATGAAGACACCGCCGCGCAGCTTGATGAAGAGTGCGACGACGACGTGCTCGCCCCGCTGCACGGCGTGAACCTGGCCGTGCTGATTGAAGATGAACTGCTCCTCGCCCTGCCCCTGGTGCCGCGCCACGCCGACTGCCGCCCGCCCGTGGACGCCAGCGGTGAGCCGCCCCCGCACCCCTTCGCCGCGCTGGCGGCGCTCAAGCGCGGCGGCGGCGGCAAGAACGATTGACCCAAAGAGCTGGAAACACCTGCGATGCAAGTCTAATACTCTGCCTTAAGATAATTTGTTGCCGGCTTTCTTTGCCGGCAATTGTTGCCATACCCATTGTTTTGGCCATGACTTTCGTGCAAAAAAAGGGCGCCAGTGGGGCGCCCTTTTTCATGCAGTGTGCGGCAAGCGGCAATTTGTTCAGAAGCGGATGCCCGCCGGGTTGGTTGGCGAGACTTCGGGCGCGATGGATGGCTGTGGACTGGGTTCCGCCGGCTCGGCTGGCTCGGCCACGGGGGCGGAGGCGGGTTCAGGCGCGGGGGTGGTCAGCGGCGTGGGAGCGGCGTTGCGCCAGGTGCTGGGGAGCATGGAGGTTTTGGGATAGCCGGCGGCGTCCAGGTTGCGGTTCCACTCGCCTTCCTCAAAGCCTCGGATGTGCTGGCGTCCGACGGTGAGCACGGGGATACTGGTGTCGCCAAACATCTCGCGCATGGCTTTCAGGTCAGCCTCGGTGGACACCGTGCGCTCAATGTAGGGCACGCCGCGACGCACGAGCAGCCCGCGGGCAGAGACGCAGACGTGGCAGTCGTTGCCGCTGTAGAGCGTGACGGGAAATTTCTGCCGCGCCTGGGCGAGTTCATAGGGCAGCTGCGCGCCGCCGCCTGCCGGGCTGACCTTCTCGCCCACATTGGCCTGGCGCACAGCGGCGCCGCCAGGCAGGCGGTCGGAGTACGTCACCTGCCCGTTTGGCTCAACCGAGCGGTACAGCGGCTGCTGCGCCTGGGCAGCAGCTGTGGCAGCCAGCAGCGCAGCAAGGGCGATGGCGTGAAGCGAGGTTTTCATCGTTCGTGGTTCCTTGGGATGGGGAAAAAGGTTGAGAAAAAACGGCTGTGGCCGCACCTGGTTTACGCCATGCCTTGCTGGCGCAGCAGGGCGGCAATGTCTGGCGCGCGCCCGCGAAACGCCACAAAGGACTGCATGGCCGGGCGGCTGCCGCCGACTTCAAGAATCTCTTGGCGGTATTTTCGCCCGGTTTGCACATCGGGCAGCCCGTCTGGTGCGGCGGCCTCCTCAAAGGCGGCGTAGGCGTCGGCGGCAAGCACTTCGGCCCACTTGTAGCTGTAGTAGCCTGCCGCGTAGCCGCCGGCAAAGATGTGGCTGAAGGTGTGCGCCATGCGCCCGTAGGGCGCGGCGGGCACCACGGCCACTTCGCGCCGCACCTGCTCCAGCAGCGCCTGCACAGCGTGCTGCGGCTGCGGGGCGGCGGTGTGCAGCAGCATGTCAAAGAGGGCGAACTCAATCTGCCGCATGGTTTGCATGCCGGCCTGAAAGTTTTTCGCTGCCAGCATCTTGTCGAACAACTCACGCGGCAGCGGCTGACCCGTTTGCACGTGCGCGCTCATGCCCTGCACCACGGGCCAGCACCAGCAGAAGTTCTCCATGAACTGGCTGGGCAGCTCCACGGCGTCCCACTCCACGCCGTTGATGCCGGCGACGTCCGCCTCCTCCACCTGCGTGAGCAGGTGCTGCAGCCCGTGGCCGAACTCGTGAAAAAGCGTCATCACCTCATCGTGCGTGAGCAAGGGTGGGCGCCCGTCCACGCCGCTGGCGAAGTTGCACACCAGGTGCGCCACGGGCGTTTGCAGCGCGCCCGTGTCCGGACGCAGCCAGCGCCCGCGCACGTCGTCCATCCAGGCGCCGCCGCGCTTGCCGGCGCGCGCATGTGCGTCCAGATAAAACTGGCCGAGGAGCTGGCCGCCGCGCTCAATGCGGAAAAAGCGCACCTGCGGGTGCCAGAAGCTGCCAGTGCCCTCGCCCTCTTCGCGGATGTGCACCTCAAACAGCCGCTCTGCCAGACGGAACAGCCCCGCCAGCACGCGCGGCGCCTGGAAATACTCCTTGACCGTTTGCTCACTGAAGGCGTAGCGCGCTTCTTTGAGCTTTTCGCTTGCCCAC
>ONTY01000233.1 GCA_900320815.1 uncultured Pseudomonadota bacterium | reverse complement strand
CTGTCTTCATTGACAAGGCGCAGGTCAATGCGCCGCCCATCCAGGTCGATGCGCGCCAGCTGCACGTGCACGCGGGTGCCAAGACGGTAGCGGCTGCCGCTGGCGTCGCCGCGCAATTCCTGCCGCGCTTCGTCAAAGTGAAAGTATTCGCCGCCGAGTTCGCTGATGTGCACAAGGCCGTCGACGTAGATGGCGTCCAGCGTGACGAAGAGGCCAAAGCTGGTGACAGCGCTGACGGCGCCGCTGAACTTTTCGCCCAGCTTGTCTTTCATGTAGAGGCACTTGAGCCAGGCGAGTACGTCGCGGCTGGCTTCGTCGGCGCGCCGCTCGCAGGCGCTGCAGTGCGCACCGGCGGCGTGCCAGGCGGCGGCGGCTTTGGTGGGTTTTTTGGCGGGCGCCTTGTTCAGCGCGGCAATAGCGTTGATAGCGGCAAGGCGCTCGCGCTGCAGCGTGTCGGGTTCTGGCAGCGCGGGCGGCTGCACTTGTCCGCCGCCGAGGATGGCTTTGATGGTGCGGTGGATGAGCAGGTCAGGGTAGCGGCGGATGGGGCTGGTGAAGTGCGTGTAGGCGTCATACGCCAGCCCGAAGTGGCCGCTTTTTTCTGGCGTGTAGATGGCCTGGCTCATGGAGCGCAGCAGCATGGCCTGGATGCTTTGCGCGTCGGGGCGCGCTGCCGTGCTGCGTGCGAGCTTTTGAAACTCGTGCGGCGTGGGCGTGTCGCTGAGCGGCGCGCTGATGCCCATGGCGGCAAGCCAGGCGCGCAGGCTTTGCAGCTTTTCTGGCGTGGGGCCGTCGTGCACGCGCCAGAGTGCGGGCTTTTTGTGGCGCCCGATGAAGTCGGCGGCGCAGACGTTGGCGGCCAACATGCACTCTTCAATGAGGCGGTGCGCGTCGCCCCGGGTGCGCGGGACGATGCTCTGGATGCGCCCGCCTTCGTCGCAGATGATTTCGGTCTCCACCGTGTCAAAGTCCAGCGCGCCGCGCTTGTCGCGCGCCGCCAGCAGCGCGCGAAACACCTCCTGCAGGTGCAGCAGGTGCGGCAGCAGCGCGGCGAGGTGCGCGGCCTGCGGCCCGCGCGTGTTGGTGAGCGCGGCGGCCACTTCGGTGTAGGTCAGGCGCGCGGTGCTTTGCATCACGGCGGGGTAGAACTGGTAGGCGGTGATGGCGCCGGCAGCGTCAATGAGCATGTCGCACACCACGCAAAGGCGCTCTACACGCGGGTTGAGTGAGCACAGGCCGTTGCTCAACTTCTCCGGCAGCATGGGAATGACGCGGCGCGGGAAATAGACGCTCGTGGCGCGCTCGGCGGCGTCGGCATCCAGCGCGCTGCCGGGCGTCACATAGTGGCTCACATCGGCAATCGCCACCAGCAGCCGCCAGCCATTGGGCTTGTCGCCGCGCCCCTTCACATGCGCCGGGCAGCAGAACACGGCGTCGTCAAAGTCGCGCGCATCCTCGCCGTCAATCGTCACCAGCGGCACGTCGCGCAAGTCCACGCGCTGCGCCGCATCTGCCGCCGGCACCTCATCGGGCAGGGCGGCGGCCTGCGCCAGCGCCTCTTCGGAAAATTCGTGCGGCACGCCGTATTTGCGCACCGCAATCTCCAGCTCCATGCCCGGGTCGTCAATCTCCCCCAGCACCTCCTGCACGCGCCCCACCGGCTGGCCGTAGAGCGCGGGCGGCTCGGTCAGCAGCACGCTCACCACCTGTCCCGCCTCGGCGCCGCCCAGCGCATCAGCCGAGGGGATGAGCACATCGCGTCCGTAGCGTTTGTCCTCCGGCGCCACCAGCCACACGCCGTCTTCGCACAGCAGGCGCCCGATGATGGGCGGCTGCAGCGGGCGCTCCAGAATCTCCGTCACGCGCCCCTCCGGACGCCCGCGCCGGTTGCAGCGCACCACGCGCACCGCCACGCGGTCACGGTGCAGCACCGAGCGCATCTCGGCGGGGGAAAGGTAGATGTCTGGCTGCCCATCGCCCACGATGACGAAGCCGTGCCCATCACGATGCCCCTGCACCGTGCCAACAATTTCCCCGGCAGCAGCCGGGGCGGGGGAAGATTTCCTATACAATTGCGTTTTTCCTGAAATGCCCAGGTGGCGGAATTGGTAGACGCACCAGTTTCAGGTACTGGCGCCGCGAGGCGTGGAGGTTCGAGTCCTCTCTTGGGCACCAAGATAGCATAAAAGGCCGTCCAGCGACGTCAAGTTGGGCGGCTTTTTTCTTGGGCAAATCAGAGGGTTAGTGTCAATCGGTGATTGTTGACGTACACGGACAACAAGCATAAAACCTCGCAACGAACCTAGTAACACGCCTCGCAACACGCCGGGCAAACCGCTGAAGGAGCTATACCCCCATGCTTACCGATGTGCAATGCCGTAATGCAGAGTGCCCAGCCGGAAAAAAGATAGCAACCTTTCGTGATGGGCAAGGGCTGTACCTTGAGGTTGCCGCCAATGGACGCAAGCGGTGGTTTCAGTCTTTGTGGATTGATGGCAAAGGAACGCGCATTGCGCTTGGCGGCTATCCGACTATTAGCTTGAAAGAGGCGCGCGCCAAGGCCGCCGAACTCAAGGCGAAGAAAGCGCGCGGTGTGAACCCAGTGCAAGAGCGTCGCGAAGCCAAGCTGCAGCAGCGGGTACGCGGCGCAACGTGGAGACAGGTCGCAGAGGAATGGCTGAACAGAAAGACATGGAAGGGCGGCGACAAGGCCAAGGCAAAGATAAGGGGGCGCTTAGAGCGACACCTGCTGCCTGCCCTTGGGGGGCGCGTCATGGAGGAAACCGAGCCGCTGGAGGTGCTGGACACACTCAAAAAAATACTGGATGACAGCAAGAAGGAGCGCAGGGAAACCGCCAAGAAGGTGGGGGGCTATGCGCGCCAGATATGGAATGAAGCCATTGCCACCGGGCGCGTAAAGAAGGGGGACATTGTGTCGCCGGTGCTGCGGCTGTTGCCTAAGCCTGAGGTCACGCACTATGCAGCCGTCACAAAGCCGCAAGACTTGGCGCGAGTGGTGCAGGCTATCCGCGTGCGAGGCAAGGGGGCGCCGTGGGTGTGGACGGCGCTGCAGCTCATGCCGATGCTGTTTCTGCGGCAAGTCAACATACGGGGGATGCGGTGGGAGCGCATTGATTGGGAAGCAGCGACGCTGACGATTCCGCGCGCCGAGATGAAGACGCAGCAGACGGAAGCTGATTTTGTAACTCCCTTGCCAAGGCAGGCGCTGGCGCTGCTGAAAGCGCTGCGCCCGATGACGGATACGCCAAGCATGGGCGGCTGGTGCTTCCCCAACCAACAAAGGCCAAGGCAAGCCCCCATTTCCG
>ONTY01000027.1 GCA_900320815.1 uncultured Pseudomonadota bacterium | reverse complement strand
AGAAAAAGAGCGGGCGAAGCGCTGGCTTGCCACGCAGGTTGCCGCCATGATGGGGCGCAAACTGGAAGAGGGCGATTGGAGCCACGTGTACTGCCGGGCAAAAGGCATTCCGGAGGCAAAATGGAGTAATCTGCACATCGATGTCAACTACCAAGGGTTGGGTCTTGAAATGAAGCTGTTGCGCATTACAGACAAGCTCAAAGGGCGCCCAATCAAATCCGTGTGCGGCACATCGCTGATGCACCCGGCGGCGACGCGCTCCATTCGAATTGATGACAGCACGCGCCCGGCCAATGAAGTGATGCGCGATGTGTTCTTACAGTATGCCGAGCTGATTCGCAAGCGCACCGCAAGGGTGATTGATGCGGCGCCTGGAAAAGAGCCAGACATGAGGCTCGGATGGCTGTTGTGGGAAAGCACTTTGACCGAATTTCTCTATTTTGAGGAGGCGTTGTGTGTGCCTGTGCCGGAACAATTTGTGGCAGAATTGCATGAAACTCCGGCCAAGGGTGCACGCAAAGGCAGCAAGAGCCTGTGGATTTATGACCGCAATACCGGGCAGAAGCGTTATTCGATAACCACCAGCGCAGGCGCTAAAATTCAGCCATATTTTGATGTTCCACCGCCGTCTGACGAAAACCTCTATTATTTTTGTGTGCAGGGCGAGCCGGTTGGAACAGAAAGCGTGCGCTTATGGATTTCAGCGGAAACCGCGCACGCGCACTTGAAAACAGACTTGGCACGCTGGAGAGGACAACAGTGAGCGCCGCTGTTGTTGCGGCGGCAGCGCGTGCGGCCAATGACAGCGGTGAGCCGGCAGGTGGCGGCGAGCTTGCTGTCGGCGTGGAAATCAGCCGGCAGGCGTATTCATGCCTGGCCGCGTGGCAGGCGGTGAGCGATGAGCATCGCGCCCGCCTGCTGTTGCGTGCACTGGCGTGAGTGTGCGCTGGCGGCGGCAGGGCGCGTGGGCTTGTGCAGCCATATATACCCATCATCTTTATGTTTGCTTGCCCGCAAAGTGCGCGGGCAAACGGAAATATACTGAAAGATATGCTGGTGTGGGTACCGGCGTCGTATGTGCAGTGCAGCACAAGCGTTGTCCGCCGCCATAGACTAAGCGGCAAATGCTGACCTCGACCCTTTCCCCCTTTTCCCAGAGTGGGCGCGCTGCGCCGCACTCCTCCTCCCACCTGCTGTTGATGCGGCTGCTGCTGGCGGCGGCGCTGGCGCTTTCGCTGGCGGCGTGCGGCGGGCGCGATGCCCTGAGCGACACCCAGGCTACTGCCACCAGCGGTGGCGCCGAAGCTGTGCTCGATCTCGACGTCGATACCAGCACTGATACCAGTCTTGACGCTGCCGTAGATGCCATTATGGCTGCCAGCTATGCGGACAATACCCAGTCTGCTGCGCCGGAAACTACGTACCGCGTGCGTGGCGCGCAAGGCGGCCAGGCGGGCACTGGCAGCTTTGGCGGCTTTGCCGCAGCGCAGCAGCAGGCGCTGCCGCTGCAAGTGACGCAGGCGCTGGCTGCGGCGCACGTGCCCGAAGGCGCCGTTGCCATGCTGGTGGCGCCGCTGCCGGCGGCAGGCGAGCCGCTGGCGCCGCTGCTAGCCTGGCGGGCAGACGCCTCCATGCTCCCCGCTTCGGTGATGAAACTGGTCACCACCTATGCCGGTCTCGATACGCTTGGCCCCAGCCACCTGTGGCGCACGCGCATCTACACGCAAGGCCGGGTGGTGGACGGCGTGCTGCACGGCAACCTCGTCATCCGCGGCAGCGGCGACCCCAAACTCGTCATCGAGCGCCTGGCCGATTTGCTGGCCAGCGTACAGGCCAAGGGCGTGCGCCACATCACGGGCGACATCGTGCTCGACCGCTCCATCTTCAAGCTGCCCGCGCACAACGCCGCCGCCTTTGACGGCGAGGCGCTGCGCCCCTACAACGTCGGCCCCGACGGGCTGCTGCTCAACTTCAAGGCGATGGAGCTGGAACTGGTGCCGCACGCCAACGGTCTGATTTACGTCACCGACAAAGCGCCGCTGGCCGGCGTGGCTGTGCCCGAAACCGTGCCCGCCGCCCGAGGCGGCTGCGGCGACTGGAAAACGCGCCTGGGCGCGCACTTTGACGGCCCCGGGCAGCTGAGCTTTGGCGGTGGCTTTTCGCCCAGTTGCGGCGCCAAGACGCTCACCCTCGCCTACGCCGACCCCGACAGCTTCGCGCCGCGCATGATTGAGCAGGCTTGGCGCGCTGCTGGCGGGCAGTTGGGCGGCAGCGTGCACTGGGTCAATGGGGGCACGCTCAAAGGACTGCGTCCGCTGGTCACGGGTATTTCGCTGCCGCTGGCGAGCATCATCACGGACATCAACCAGTTCTCCAACAACGTCATGGCGCAGCAGCTGTTCCTGACGCTTTCGGCGCAGGGGGGCAAGCGCGGCAGCTTCGCCGCCTCGCGCAGCTTTGTGGGGCAGTGGTGGCAGCGGCACTTTGGTGCTGACGCTGCGGCCCCGGTGATGGAAAACGGCTCCGGCCTCTCGCGCCGCGAGCGCATCAGCGCCGCTTCTCTTGTGGCCTTGCTGGCGCACGCCGCGCACAGCCCGCACGCGCAGACCTTTGCCAACTCGCTGTCGGTGGCTGGCGTCAGTGGCACCGCCAAAACCATGAAAACCCGCAGCCCCGGCTCCGTGGCTCTTGGCCGTGTGCAAATGAAAACCGGCACGCTGCGCGACGTGGTGGCCGTCGCCGGCTACGCGCACGGCATGAGCGGACGCACCTACGCGGTGGCCGGCATCGTCAACCACGCCAACGCCGGCAGCGCCCGCCCCGCCCTTGACCGACTGCTGGAGTGGGCGGTGATGCAGTAGCGGCGCGGGGCAAACAAAGGCGGCAAACTCTCTTTTTGCGTGTGCGCCATGACCACGGTTGGCGTCTTGCGCGCCCATGAAAATACGCATCTCTGTAGGGGCAGCTCTTGTGCTTGGCCCCTGCGCCCGTTGCCATCGCAGCACGCGCGCCCACAAGGGGCGCCCCGACAGGGTGGGTATTTTTTACGTCAATGCTGGTTTAACAACGCCTCAATTGCCAGGGTATCATTGTGCTGCCGGCAGCATACGCCGGTAATGGGGCGTATCAATAGCCAGTATGCGGTACTGTCAAAGAATTGCTTGTCTCCCGCTCACGCCCCCTCAAACAGCGGCAAGGCAGCGGCAGTGCCGGCATCGCCCAATTCATCCACACGCCGCAGCGCGCCCACACGCACGCCAAGCAGACGCAGCGGCTGCGACAAATCCACCCGTTTTAGGCACTGCCCCGCCAGAGCGCGAATATGGCGCGCATCCTGCACATATTCATCGCCCAAATGTGCGCGCGTGACAACGTGAAAATCCGCATAGCGCAGCTTCACCCCCACCTCGCGCCCCACATAACCCTTGCGCTGCAAATCCTGCGCCACGCGCTCGCACAAGCGGGTAAAAATTGCACCCAATTGCGCCGTGTCGCGCTTGGCGTGCAAATCGCGCGCAAACGTCGTCTCGCGGCTCATGCTTTTTGGCTCGCGGCGTGTTGTCAGCGGCCTGTCGTCACGCCCCCATGCCGCATTATGCAGCCAGGCGCCATAACTGTGCCCAAACTGGCGCACCAGCTGCGGCAGAGTGCATGCGGCAAGCTGTCCAATCGTTTCAATACCTGCTTGCTGCAGGCGTGCTGCCGTTTTCGGCCCCAAACCATTAATCGTGCGGCACGGCAGCGGCCAGATGCGCTGCTGCAATTCACTCTCCCACACCACACTGATGCCAGCGGGTTTTTCAAACTCGCTTGCCATTTTCGCCAGCAGCTTGTTGGGCGCCACGCCAATGGAGCAACTCAAGCCCGTGCGCTGCAAAATCGTCTTCTGAATCAGGCGCGCCAGAGTGCGCCCGCCCTCGCGCTGCCCGCCGGGCACGTTGGTGAAATCAATGAATACCTCGTCAATGCCCCGGTCTTCCATCACCGGGGCAATCTCCAGAATCACGCTTTTGAAGGCGCGTGAACAGCGCCGATATTCCTCAAAATCAGCGGGCAGCTGAATCGCCTGCGGGCAGCGGCGCGCCGCTGCCATCAACCCCATTGCCGACCCCACACCAAACTGCCGCGCCGCATAGCTGGCGGTGGCCACCACGCCGCGTCCCACATAGCTGCCCAGGCGCTGGAAAAAATCCAGTGGAATATCGCCCATATCGCACCGCTGCCAGCGCCGCCCGGGATATTGCTGGCGCAGCCGCTCCAGCACCTGCTGCTCTGTGCTGCGCCCGCCGCCCACCACCACCGGCAGCCCTTTCAGCTGCGGATAACGCAGCCATTCCACCGAGACAAAAAACGCATCCATATCCAGATGCGCAATGCGGCGCGGCGGCGCATTCATGCGGCAGCAGCGGCGATTTTTGCCGTGCGCAGTTCTGTCAACCTCTTCGCCGCTGGTCGCACATACAGCAGCAGGGCAAACATGAACACCGCCGCTGTGGCAAGGCTGGCAGGATAGCACGCCATAATGGTTTCAAAATCCGGGCGGCGCGGAAAGATGCCATACACCCAGCCAATGCGCACACCACAAATGGCAATGGTGGTTAATATGGCGGGCAGCAGCGAAATGCCAAAGCCGCGCAGATAGCCAGAGATAATTTCGTAGGAAATGGTAAAAATGTAGGCTGCAAAAATCCACAGCAGCCGCGTGTAGCCAATGGCGACAACCTGCGGGTCAGTATTGAACAGCGCCAGCAGGCTGTGCCCGGTGAGCAGTATCAGCGCCGTGGAAGCTGCCAGGCACAGCGCCCCCTCCAGAAAGCACCAGCCCATGGTGCTGCGGCAGCGCGCAATTTTGCCAGCACCATTGTTTTGCCCGACAAAGGTGGTGCACGCCTGGCTGAAAGCATTCAAAATGCAGTAGGCAAGGATTTCTATATTGAACGCTGCGCTGGACGCCGCCATCACGGTGGTGCCCAGACTGTTGATGGCGGACTGGATGATGATATTGGCCAACGAAAACACGGCGGCCTGCATGCCAGCGGGCACGCCAATTTTCAAAATACGCGCCAGGATGCGCGGATCAATTTTAAGTGCCGCCATGCGAAAGCGCACCGTCGAATGCGTTTTGCCCAGCCACGCCAGCAGCAGTGCGGCACTCAATCCATCAGAAAGCACAGTTGCAATGGCGACGCCACCAACACTCATTTTCAGACCCAGCACAAACAGCAGGTTGAGCACAATATTGAGCGCCCCGGCGACAGCCAGCACAATGAGCGGGGCGCGCGTGTTGCCTGCGCTCATGAAAATGGCAGCCTCAAAGTTATACAGCAATATCACCGGCATGCCGATGAGGAAAATACGCAAATACGTGATGGCCAGCGGCAGCACCTCGGCGGGCACATCAAGCGCGCGCAGCACCGGGCCGGCGAACACTTCGCTGACCGCTGCCAGCGCCGCGCCACCCACCAGCGCCACCATAAGCGAGGTGTGCACGGCACGCTGTACAGTTTTTCTGTCGCCGCTGCCAATCGCCGTAGAAATTGTGACATTCGCGCCCAGCGATATACCGATAAACAGCGTCACCAGCAGACCGATAATGGGCGAGCACGCGCCCACCGCCGCCATCGCTGCCGGCCCCTGCGCGCCGGTAAAACGTCCGACAATGGCAACGTCAGCCGCGTTGAAAAGCTGCTGCAAAACGCCGCTCAGTGCCAGTGGAAACACAAAAGAGAGAATCTGGCTCCAAAGCGGCCCGGTAATAATTCTGGATTCTGGCCTGGAGGGGTGCATGGTTTCAAAAACAAAAAAACGCCGCTCCGCTGGACGGTCGGGGCGCGCGCAGCGGCATATTTTAGGCGCCACTGCCAGCGGCGCACATGGGGCTTTGTTAGCATGGCGCGCCATGACTGAAACGCCTCTTTTGGATACTCCCGAACTGGCTGGGCGCCGCGTGCTGCTTGGGCTGACGGGCGGCATCGCCTGTTACAAGGCCGCCGAACTGTGCCGCCTGCTGGTGCGCTCAGGCGCGCAGGTGCGCGTGGCGATGACGCACGCCGCCTGCCGCTTTATCACGCCGCTGACGATGCAGGCGCTCTGTGGCCAGCCCGTGTTCACCTCGCAGTGGGATGCGCGCCCGCACAACCACATGGCGCATATCGAACTGGGGCGCGAGGCAGAACTCATCCTCGTTGCCCCGGCCAGCGCCGACTTCATCGCGCAGCTTGCCGGCGGGCGTGCGGACGAATTGCTGGCGCTGCTGTGCCTGGCGCGCCCTGACGGCGTGCCGCTGCTGCTGGCGCCCGCCATGAACCGCCAGATGTGGCAGCACCCCGCCACACAGCGCAACGTGCACCAAGTGAGCGCCGACGGCGCCAGCGTGCTGGGCGTGGCCAGCGGCGCGCAGGCGTGCGGCGAAGTGGGCGAGGGACGCATGCTCGCGCCCGAGCAATTGCTGCAATGCGTGACTGCTGCGCTGGCACCAAAGAGCCTGGCGGGGCTGCGTGTGCTTATTTCTGCGGGGCCGACCTTTGAAGCCATTGACCCGGTGCGCGGCATTACAAACTTGAGCAGCGGAAAAATGGGTTTTGCCATGGCGCGCGCCGCATTTGAAGCGGGCGCGCAGGTGCAGCTTGTCGCCGGGCCGGTGCATGTGGCAACGCCCTATGGCGTGCAGCGCACTGATGTCACCTCGGCGCTGCAAATGCACGCCGCCGTGATGGAATATGCCACGCAGGCCGATATTTTCATTGCCACTGCCGCTGTGGCTGACTGGCGGCCAGCGGAAAAAGCGGCGCAAAAAATCAAGAAAGATGGCAGCGGCGATACGCCTGCGCTGCATTTTGTAGAAAATCCGGATATTTTGGCGGACGTGGCGCTCAGTCCGCGCGCTGTCGCCGGCCAGCTTTTTTGTGTCGGTTTTGCCGCTGAAAGTGAAAACTTGCTGGAATATGCCGCCGCCAAACGCCAGCGCAAAGGCGTGCCGCTGCTCGCGGCCAATATCGGCGCCGCCACTTTTGGGCGCGACGACAACGCGCTGCTGCTTGTCGATGAGAGCGGCACGCAACAATTGCCGCGCGCCAGCAAGCGCGTTCTCGCGCAGCGTCTGATTGCTGAAATTGCGCGCCGCCTGCCGGGTGCGGCAGCGGCCTGAACACCAAGGGGAAAACAGCCATGAATATCAAACCTGAATGGCAAACGCCGCCCGGCGGCGATTTCGCCCGCTACGTGGAAAAACTCAACGCCAATGCTGCAGTTCACGAGGCCGCCGAGCGCCGCCGCCAGGCTGAGCGCCACCACCAAGCCCAGCGCCTGTCGCAGCGCCGCGTGGCGCAGCCGCAAGGCGCACTGCAGCCGCAGCGCAGCGCAGCAGTGCCGTCAGTGCCCGCCGCCGAAGCGCTCCCCAAGCCTTCCGCGCCCGCCAAAGCTGCCAGCGTGTTTGGCAAAGTTTTTATTGTGTTCGCCGTCGTCTTGGCAGTGATACTGCTGGCCGATACTGAAGACGGTGGCGATATTTTTGGCTTCTTCATTCTTGCCGTCATCGCCTGGCGTATTTTCTTTGGCGGCAAGCGTGGCAACTGAAATGGGAAACTCCAGCATGGAACACTTCTTCAAACTCAAGGAACGCGGCACCAACGTGCGCACCGAGATGATTGCCGGCATGACGACATTCATGACGATGGCGTACATTCTGGCGGTGAACCCCAACATTCTGGGTGCCGCTGGCATGGATACCGGCGCCGTCTTTACCGCCACAGCACTGGCCAGCGCGTTGGCGTCGTTTTGCATGGCGCTGCTCACCAATATGCCATTTGTGCTGTCAGCGGGCATGGGACTGAATGCCTATTTTGCCTATACCGTTGTGCTGGGCATGGGATACAGCTGGCAAGTGGCGCTGGCGGCGGTGTTTGTGGAAGGCATTATCTTCATCGCCCTCTCGCTGACCAATGTGCGCGAGGCCATTTTCAACGCCATTCCGGCAACGCTGAAAATTGCTGTTTCTGTGGGTATTGGCCTGTTTATCTGCTTTATCGGCCTGCAGAATGCAAAAATCGTGGTGGACTCCCCCACGCTGGTTGGCCTGTTCCGCTTCAAAGCCTCGCTGGCTGACGGTACATTTTCCTCTGCCGGCATGTCTGCCCTTCTTGCCCTCATTGGCACACTCATCACCGCACTGCTCGTCGTCAAAAACGTCAAGGGAAATATCCTGCTGGGCATCCTCGCCACCTGGCTGCTGGGCATCATCTGCCAGCTCACCGGGCTGTATGTGCCCAATCCGCAGGCGGGGTTTTACAGCGTGATTCCATCGGCGCTTGTTTCCATGCCGGCATCCATTGCACCAACATTTCTTAAAATGGATTTCTCGGCACCGCTGCTTGATTTTATTGTCATCATCTTTGCCTTTTTGTTCGTCGATATTTTTGACACCCTCGGCACGCTGATTGGCTGCGCTTCCAAAGCCGATATGCTGGACACCGACGGCAAGCTGCCAAAAATTCGCGGCGCCTTGCTGGCGGATTCCATCGGCACCACGGCGGGCGCCTGCCTTGGCACCTCCACCATCACAACGTTTGTGGAATCGTCTTCTGGCATTGCGGAAGGCGGGCGCACCGGACTGACGGCGGTTGTTTCTGGCGCACTGTTCCTGCTGGCACTTTTCCTCTCGCCGCTGTTCCTCACCATCCCCGCTTTTGCTACGGCGCCGGCGCTGATTGTGGTTGGATTTTTCATGATGCAGCAAGTCGCTAAAATTGACTGGAATAATCAGCTGCTTGCCATTCCTGCCTTTATCTGTATCACGGCGATGGTGTTTATGTATTCCATCTCCGAAGGCATTGCGTTTGGCATTATTAGTTATACGGCACTGCACGCTGCTTGCGGAAAAGCCAGGGCAGTCACCCCGCTGATGTACGTTTTGGCGCTGGTGTTCATTTTGAAATACGTGCTTATTTGAGGCAAAGCGGCCATGCCCACTATTGCGGTTGACGTACGCATTCTTGATGAGCGGCTGCGCCAGCACATGCCCTCATATGCCACGCCGGGCAGCGCCGGGCTGGATTTGCGCGCCTGCCTGGCGGAGCCGCTTACCCTCGCGCCCGGCGCCTGGCAGCTTGTGCCCGCCGGCATGGCCATCCACATCGGCGATGCGGGCTACGCTGCGCTCATCCTGCCGCGCTCCGGTCTGGGACACAAAAACGGCATCGTGCTGGGCAACCTGGTGGGGCTGATTGACAGCGACTATCAAGGCGAGCTGATGATGAGCGTGTGGAACCGCAGCACCACTCC
>ONTY01000075.1 GCA_900320815.1 uncultured Pseudomonadota bacterium | reverse complement strand
ACCGCCCTGATGCTGGCTGCCGAATACAACCGCACCAGCATTGTCCGTGCCTTGCTGACCGCTGGCGCCGACAAAGAAGCCACCGACAACGAAGGAAAAACCGCCCTCATGCTCGCTGCGCAACGAGGGGAAACCTGCTCCATGCAGGCGCTGCTGGATGCCGGCGCCGACAAGAACGCTGCCGATGACACTGGCACAACTGTTCTGCATAAGGCGGTTGGCTACCCCAACGCGATTCGCACCCTCGCCGCTGCCGGCGCCAATCTGGAGGCGCGCGATGGCGATGGCAAGACTGCCCTCATACACGCCGCCGCTAACGCCTGCGATGGCGAGGAATGCGTGTACGAACTCATCGCCGCAGGCGCCGAGCTTGATGCGCAAGATAACGAGGGCAACACAGCTCTGATTTTGGCGGCGGGCGATGGATATATTGATGCCGTCAGCGCCCTGATTGGTGCTGGCGCACATGTGAATATCCGTAACAACAGCGGCGAAACAGCTCAAGAAAAGGCACAACACGGTGCGGAGCATGATGACTGGAGGGGGGAGGAAAAGCAGGAAGTGGTTCACATACTTCAGCAAGCGTGCAACAAAATAAATAACCATGCCAATGCCACGCGCTGGTTGCGCTGGATGGCGTTGGAAGGACACGAAGGCGCCATGCTTGAATTGGGCAAAATATATCTTGCCGGTTATACAATAGAAAAAGATGTTGATAAAGCTATTATATATTTTCAGAAAGCCGCCGATAGAGCAAATCATGAAGCCATGATGATGCTGGGCAGCATGTACCGTGATGGCAACGGCGTCCAGCAGGATGGGAAAAAGGCAATATCATATTTTCTAGATGCCGTCAACAGGACACATGATAATGGAGAGGCGCAATCAGCCTTGGGGGAAATGTATCGTCTAGGCAGCGACGGTGTAAAAAAGGATATGGCCAAGGCGCTGCGCTGGCACGGGAAAGCAGCACGGAATTTCTACCGATATGCTTACGGCGGCGAGCGTTCTCGTGAAATTCTGCAATTGCTTGCAAGGCAAGGCATTGCAGAAGCTGCTTTTTTGATGGGTGAGGCGTACAGAAGAAACCACGGCGACGCTGGCGCGACACCCTCCTGTAAAGAGGCAGAAAAAACAGCCGTTCAATGGTATCTCTGCGCCATAGGGCTTGGGTCTGCGGAAGCGGCAGAAGCACTGGAACATATCAAGAACACAGTGCGGGACAGGCTATTGCCGCACGAGGCGGAAGCCCTTAATAATGGTGATATATCACTGGAAAAATTACTGAAACGCAGAAACAGAACGCAGGCAGTCATAGGCAATGGCTTGTCGCTGGAAGAACTAGAAGAATTGCTGCAAAGTCAGAACAGCACTGGGGAGTGATGAATTCTGGCGCCGTTTGCTAACGCCAGACATGTTTTCAACTTCAACCAAAGCATAGGAGAAACATGATGCACATCATCGTCAGGACAATCTATGTGGTCGCCAAACCGCCGAGCCGTGTAGAAATGGAGAGCCTGGAAGACACTGGCTGGTTTGGAACCAATGGCTGCATCGGAGATGACAAATGGCTTGTGGCTATGCAATTTGCCTTGTACGGGGATGATTCACCATCATTTGGCGATCTGGAATTCAAGCAGTTTGCCTACTACGGCAGCAGTATTGACAATGACCACAAACTGGCTGGCACCTGCGAGAGCATTTTTGACACCGATGACGACGGAGAGCAATTCCAGAACATGCTTCGTGCAGACATGGCGCCATCATCCGACGATAACCGCCTTTCGCTTGTGTTTGCCACCTTCAGAAACCCGATGGACTTCCATTCCGAATATGAAGGTGAATGGTTCAGCGACGGGTTTGTAACCTCCTATTTTGGCGAAGGAGGCGAGGTTGGAGTAGAGACGCAAGAAGAACCGGGGGATTTGAATACCTTCTGCGGCGTGTATGTGTCGTACCGCATTGCCCCCATTGACGAGAAATACATCAAGGCTGCGGAGCCGGAAGACGGCGATGGTGATGAGGAGGAACTGGTGGATCTGGAATCCTACCTTGAAAGCCAAGACTTCCAAGACGTGCTGGAAGATGACAATTATTATGATAAATGGGAGTATGCTGCGTACGGCATCGTCAATGGCAGTGGCAGCGATGATTCAGATGATGAAGATTCTGAATCTGAAGACGACGAAAACTGATTCACTTGCCGCATGACCACCCCGCCGAGCGCGCTGCCCGGCGGGGCGGCAAAGCGCGAATCAGCAGCTGCAGCAGCAAAGGGGCAGTGATGCAGTTTTCCAATGTGATTGATACGCCGCGTGCGGCGGGTTCGCGTGATTTGCTTGGGGTGGACAAGTCCATCCGCGCGCCACCGCGCCGGGCTGCGGCGCCTTTTTTCGCTGCAACTCAAGGAGCAGATCAAATATCTGGAAAAAAATATGGAAATTGCGCGGCTGGCCGCCACTATCTTGAATGAATACACCCTTGCGGCGCGGCGCGTGAAAGATGCGCGCGCCGCTGCGCCTGACGCCGCGCAAGACGCCACAGAGCAAATGCAGCGCCTGCTGCGCACTTTTTATTGGCCGCGCCGTGGGAGGCGCTGCGCTGGATGCTGGAAGAGCTGCGCGTGAGCCTGTTCGCGCAGGAGTTGCGCACGCCCCAGCCCATCAGCGTCAAGCGGCTGGACAAGGCGTGGGCGCAGATTCAGGGTTGATGGGGTATCAATCGGTTGCCGGCAAATATTGCGGGCAAACAAATAGAAATATGCACAGTATCAGGAGATGTGCCCGTGCCCGGCTGGCGCACGGGGCACACCGGACGCCTCTCTGTATACCCACCGCATTTATCTTCGCTTGCCAGGAAGATATGCGGGCAAGCATCTCTATACCCTTTTGGATGGCCGTGCGCTTTATTCGTCTTCGTCAAAGCGGCGCTCGACGAGTTCGCGCAACGCCTGCATGGCTTCTTCTTCCTGGGGGCCATCGGTTTCCAGTTCCAGCGCGGTGCCGATGCCAGCGGCCAGCATCATCACGCCCATGATGCTTTTGGCGTTCACGCGCCTCTTGCCGCGCGCCAGCCACACCTCGCACGGGAAGCTGGTAGCCAGGCGCGTGAGCTTGGCAGACGCGCGGGCGTGCAGGCCGAGTTTGTTGCAAATGATGATGGTGCTGCGCTGCATAGGGCGGGGGGGAAATTTCTCTCGTTGGGGTGGAGGGGGAGCGTCAGTCGTCTATGGCGCTCATGCTGAGCATGGCGATGTGCCCGCCTTCAAGGGCGCGCTCGGCCATACAGTCCAGCGGCTCGCGGCGGTAGCTGAGTGCACGCAGCAGCATGGGCAGGCTGACGCCGGCGAGCAGGCGCAGGCGGCGCCCGTCTTCGGCGAGGATGCGCTGCGCGACGTTGCAGGGCGTGGCACCAGGCACGTCAGCGAGCAGCAGCGCGCCTTCGCCTGCGGCGGGCAGTAGGGCGTCCAGCGCAGCACCGATGGCGGCAAAGACGGCCTCGGGTGCCTCATCGGCGCGCACGTCAACGGCAGCCAGTGCGCCAGCGGCATCGGGCAGCACATGCAGCGCCGCCTGGCGCAGCGCGCTGGCCAGCGGGGCGTGGGCGATGAGGAGAGCGGCGTTCATGGCGGCGCGGATTATTGGCGCGTGCCCTCGTGCTCTGGCGGCAGCGCAAAGCTCTGCCCCGCCGCCAGGGCAAAGCCGCGCAAAAACTCGCCAGCCGCCAGCCGCTTGCCGCCAGCGCGCTGCAGTTCGGTCAGCCGCAGGGCGCCTGTGCCGCAGGCGACGACGACGCCAGCATCATCCACCCGCAAAATCTGGCCAGCGCCCACGTCTTGTGCAGTCGGTGCGCTCTCAATTTCAGATTTCCAGATTTTGATGGCGGCATCCCCAAGCCGCGTGGTGGCGCCGGGGAAAGGGTCAAAGGCGCGGATGCGGCGCTCAATGACGGCGGCGCTCTGGCGCCAGTCAATGGCAGCTTCGGCTTTTTCTATCTTGTGCGCGTAGCTCACGGCTGCCGCAGCCTGCGGCGTGCGCGGCAGCGTTTGCACGCCCGCCAGCGCCTGCTGGATGAGGCGCGCGCCAAGTGCAGCCAATTTGTCATGCAGCGTGGCGGCGGTGTCCAGCGCGGCAATGGGCAGGCTTTCGGCCAGCAGCACGTCGCCGGCGTCCAGTGCCTCGGCCACTTGCATGATGCTCACACCAGTTTCCGCGTCGCCCGCTTCAATGGCGCGCTGGATGGGCGCGGCGCCGCGCCAGCGCGGCAGCAGGCTGGCGTGGATGTTCAGGCAGCCCAGGCGCGGCAACCCCAGCACCCAGCGCGGCAGCAGCAGGCCGTAGGCGGCGACGACGATGACGTCGGGTCCGGCGGCCTGCAGCGCGGCGCGTGCGGCAGCGGCGTCATCCGGGTATTTGCCGTCCAGCCGCAAGCTGCGCGGCTGCAGGACGCTGATGCCGCGCTCGACGGCCAACTGTTTCACAGGAGGGGCGTGCAGCTTCATGCCGCGCCCAGCGGGACGGTCGGGCTGGGTGAGCACCAAGGGCACGCGGTAGCCCACATCCAGCAGACCCTGCAGTGCAACGCGGGCAAAGTCAGGTGTGCCAGCAAAGGCAAGAGTGGGTTTCATGGTCTCTTTCCTTTCAAAAATTGGAACGCATTGCCCGCTTTTCTCTTTTCTCGCTTGGCCCGCGCGTGCGGCACACGCACGCAAAGGGCAGAGCAGCCGGGTGTTGCTTTTACGCCGCGCCTTCGCGACGTACGCGCTCTTTTTCTTCGCGCTGCGCTTGGCGCTGCTCTTTGAGCAAGCGCGTGCGGATGCGCCCGCGTTTGAGCGCCGAGAGGTAGTCCACAAACAGCCGCCCCTTGAGGTGGTCCATCTCGTGCTGAATGCACACCGCCAGCAGCCCGCTGGCGGCAATGTCGCGCTCTGCTCCCTCTGCGTCCAGCGCGCGCACGCGCACTTCGGCGGCGCGCTGCACTTTTTCATAAATGCCGGGCACCGAAAGGCAGCCTTCGTCGCCCTCCACACGCTCTTCGCTCTGCCACAGCAGCGTGGGGTTGATGAGCACTTGCGGGGCGTTTTTTTCTTCGCTGATGTCAATGACGATGATTTGCTCGTCCACATTCACTTGTGTGGCCGCCAGGCCGATGCCGTGAGCGGCGTACATGGTCTCGAGCATGTCGGCGGCAAGCTGGCGGATACGCGCGTCCACCGCCAGCACCGGGCGAGCGGTGCGTTGCAGGCGTGCATCAGGAAAATGGAGAATTGGGAGCAGTGCCATACTCGTTATGGTTCTTTAATGAGGAAAAGCGCACCGCGACAGGTGCGCACTTGCTGCTATTTTGGCTGTTGGCGGCTTTGGGCCGTACCGGATGCGGATAATTGGCCGCAGTTGCATTGCAAAGAACCAAGTGCAGCGTTTTGTATCAAATCGTCAGGCGTCGCGCCCTTTCAACTCAATGAAACACATCGTTCCCCGCGCCACGCGCGCATTCACCTTCTCCCTGCTGGCTGCGGCTATTGCCGGCGCCGCTTTTTCCGCCCAGGCCAAGGGGGCGTATTCCGTCACCGGCGGCCAGCGCAGCACCGCGCAGCGCGTCGCTGCCAAGGGCGTGCCGCTGTCGGCTCTTGCCACCAATGCGCCTGATGAATACACCGTGCGCCGCGGCGACACACTTTGGCGCATTTCGGGCATGTTCCTGAAGTCACCCTGGCGCTGGCCCGAACTGTGGGGCATGAACATGCAGGCCATCCGCAACCCGCACCTGATTTACCCCGGCCAGCAACTGTTCCTCGAGCGCGTGGGCGGGCGCGCCTACCTGCGCACGCGCCGCGCCATCAGCGGCACTGGGGGCACCATCCGCGTCTCGCCGCGTGCGCGCGCCGAGACGCTGGACGCCAGCCCCATCCCCACGCTCCAGCCGCACCTGGTGGAGCCGTTCCTCGCCGAAATGCTGGTGGTCGATGACGACACCTTCCGCCGCGCGCCGCGCATCGTGGCGCTGGCCGAGCCGGATCGCCAGCTCATCGCCCACGGCGACCGCGCCTATGCGCGCGGGCCAGAAAATGAACCTCTGCTGCGCGCAGACGGGCTGCCCACAGACTTTCGCATCTACCGCGCGGTGTTCCCGCTCAAAGACCCGGTCAACGGCGAAATCCTCGGCTATGAAGGGCAATATGTCGGCCAGGCCGAGCTGGTGCGCGGCGAGAGCTTCGCTGAGGTCGAGCCAACGGACAAAAAGACGTTGGCAGGGCGCCGCACCCTCATGCACCCCGCTGAAATGCCTGCCGCTGGCGAAAGCAGCGGCATGGCCGATGACTGCTGCTGCTGCAATGACGCCCCAGAGCCGGTGGAACTGAAAACCCTGCCCGTTGCCGCCACAGTGGACATCCACAACAGCAAGGAAGACATCAACATCGGCGACCGCCTGCTGCCCGAACCCCCGCGTGAATACCGCAGCTATGTGCCACGCGCACCTGACCTGCCTATGGATGCGCGCGTTGTCTCCGTGCACAGCACCTCTGACATGCGCTACGCCGGCGGCAGCCAAATCGTCGCCATCAACAAGGGGCTGCGCGACGGCGTGGAAAACGGCTGGGTGCTGGCGGTGCAAAGCGCCGGTCAGCGCATCATTGACCGCACCGAAGGCGAGCGCGAGCGCGTGCTGCTGCCCGATGAGCGCAACGGCATCGGCATGGTGTTTCGCGTGTTTGAGCGCGTCTCCTATGTGCTGCTCATTGAAACCAAGCGCGAGGTGAAAGTGGGCGACAAACTCATCAGCCCCAACTAACCCACGCAGTGGAACACGCGGAGCTTGCCGCCTGGCTGCGCCTGCTGCTCACGCGCGGCATTGGCTCCATCACTGCACGCCGCCTGCTGGCAGCCTTCGGGCAGCCGCAGGCGGTTTTTTTGCAGCCGCGCGAGGCGCTGCGCTGCATCGTCAGCAGCCGCCAGGCGGACGCCCTGCTGCACGCGCCAGCTGAACTGCCCGCACAGCTTGCTGCCGTGCAGCAGTGGCTGCGCAGTGCACCGCAAGGCGTGCAGCGGCGCATCGTCACCCTTGCCGATACGCTCTACCCAACCGCCCTGCTCAATATTGAAGACCCGCCCCCGCTGCTCTACATGGAAGGGCAGCTTGACGCGCTGCAACAGAACGGCTGGCCGCCGCGCGCCATCGCCATCGTCGGCAGCCGCAGCCCCACACCACAAGGCGCACTCAACGCGCAGCACTTTGCGCGCGACTTGTGGCACGCCGCCGGCGTGTGCACCATCTCCGGCATGGCACTGGGCATTGACGGTGCCGCACACGAGGGCGCGCTTGAGGCGTGCGGCGAGAAGCAGCGCCGCGCCGCCATCGCCACCATTGCCGTCCTTGGCAGCGGCATCAACATCTGCTACCCGCGCCGCCACGCCGCACTCATGGAGCGCATCGCACGCTGCGGTTTGCTGGTGAGTGAATACCCGTTGGGCACGCCGCCGCAGCCGGCCAACTTCCCACGCCGCAACCGCATCATCTCGGCGCTGGCGCACGGCACCCTGGTGGTGGAGGCGGCGCTGCGCTCGGGCTCGCTGATTACCGCGCGCCTGGCCGCCGAGCAGGGAAAAACCGTATTTGCCGTCCCCGGCTCCATTCACAGCCAACTCTCGCGTGGCGCGCACAGCCTCCTGCGCCAAGGTGCCTGCCTGGCCGAGAGCGCGCAAGACATCCTGGACGAAATGCACTGGGCGCCCGGCAGCACGGCTCTTGCTGCACCGCCAGAACTGCCCCCTGCCCCACCGCCGGACACCCCGGAAGACGAGAACGCCGCCCTGCTGCGCGCCCTTGGCACCGACCCGGTGAGTTTGGACGCGCTGCAGGCGCGCACCGGCTGGCCTACCCAGCAGCTGCAGGTGCGGCTGCTGGAACTGGAACTCGCCGGCAGCGCCGCGCGCCTGCCCGGCGGGCTGTTCCAGCGCATCGCCAGCGCGTAAGCAGTGCGCCTCAGCTTCACTGACTGTGAAAAAAGGCGCTTTCCTACAATCCGCGCCGTTTTTGCATCCTTTTGAAATTCCGAGGAGAAACATCGCCATGAACGAGCAGCAACTGGAAAAAATCGCCCACGGCAGCGGCTTTATCGCCGCGCTGGACCAAAGCGGCGGCAGCACGCCGCGCGCCCTTTCGCTCTACGGCATCGAGCAGGGCGCATGGAAGGACGAGGCGGAAATGTTTGACCTGGTGCATGCCATGCGCAGCCGCATCGTTGCCAGCCCTGCGTTTGACGGGCGCCGCATCCTCGCCGCCATCCTGTTTGAGATGACGATGGAGCGCCAGTTTGAGGGGCAGGACGCCGCCGCCTACCTCTGGGAGCGCAAGCAGGTCGTGCCCTTCCTGAAAGTGGACAAGGGGCTGGCCGAGGAAGCCGACGGCGTGCAGCTCATGCGCCCCATCCCGCAGCTCGATGCACTGCTGGCGCGTGCGCGCGCCAAAGGCATCTTCGGCACCAAGATGCGCTCCGTCATTCACGCCGCCAACCCGGCAGGCATCGCCGCCGTGCTCGATCAGCAATTTGCGCTGGGCAAACAAATCCTCGCCGCCGGCCTCATGCCCATCATTGAGCCGGAAGTGGACATCAAAGCGCCCGACAAGGCGCAGGCCGAAACCCTGCTGGCCGCCGGTGTGCACCAGCGGCTTGACAGCCTGTCTGGCGATGAGCGCGTCATGTTCAAGCTCACCCTGCCCACGCAGGCCGGCTTGTATGGCGACCTCACCAAGCACCCGCGCGTGCTGCGCGTCGTGGCGCTGTCGGGCGGCTACACCCGCGAAGAATCGTGCCGGCTGCTGGCGGCCAACCCGGGCGTGATTGCCAGCTTCAGCCGCGCCCTCACCGAGGGGCTGACGGCGCAGCAAAGCGACGCCGAGTTCAACGCTGCCCTTGACGCCTCCATTGAAGCCATCTATCAGGCTTCCATCAGCTAAATCTCTTTTTCTTGTAGCGCCCTACCCGTATATCTTGCGGGCACCGGCGCTTTTTTATTAGTAAAAGAACATGACGGCACCTGACGTCCCCCTCCACA
>ONTY01000305.1 GCA_900320815.1 uncultured Pseudomonadota bacterium | reverse complement strand
CCCGAGCCTTGACATCCTGCCCGCCGGCGGCGCGCCCTCGGAAGTGGACCAGGCCGTTGCCAAACTCGTCGTGGCGCAAATCCCCAACGGCGCCTGCCTGCAGCTTGGCATCGGCGGCATGCCCAACGCCATCGGCAGCATGATTGCGCAGAGCGACTTGAAGAACCTGGGCGTGCATACCGAAATGTATGTGGACGCCTTCGTGGAAATGGCAATGGCCGGCAAAATCAACGGCAAATACAAAGCCATTGACCCGGGTCGCCAGACCTATGCCTTTGCCGCCGGCACGCAAAAACTCTATGACTATCTGGACAACAACCCGGAATGTCTGAGCACCTCGGTGGATTACGTCAACTGCACTGCCTCCGTGGGTGCGCTGGACAACTTCATCTCCATCAACAACGCCATTGACGTTGACCTGGCGGGGCAGGTTTCTTCGGAAAGCAGCGGCATCCGCCAGATTTCCGGCGCCGGCGGCCAGCTTGACTTCATGCTCGGCGCGTATCTCTCCAAGGGTGGCAAGAGCTTCATCTGCCTCTCCTCCACCTTCGCCGACAAGGACGGCAAGCTGCAAAGCCGCATCCGCCCGACGCTGGCCGAAGGCTCCATCGTCACCGACACGCGCGCCAACACGCACTACATCGTCACCGAATACGGCATGGTCAACCTCAAGGGCAAAACCGCCTGGCAGCGCGCCGAAGCGCTCATTGGCATCGCGCACCCTGACTTCCGCGAGGAGCTGATTAAGTCCGCTGAAAAAATGCACATCTGGCGTCGCAGCAACAAGAAATAAGCCACGCCGTCAAAGACGTGCCCTCAACGCTCCCGCCCGGCACCCGCCGCGCGGGAGCGTTTTTTCAGCTGCTGCCAATTCCGCACCACTACACACCTCCCATCGTGGCAGAGGGAAAGGGGCAGGGCGAAGAGATGAAGGGTATCTATCGCTTGCCGGCACAAATAGCCGGCAGTAAAGCATTAAATCATAGAGTATGTATTGAATATTGTATACTCAAATATCTGACATCTGCTTACCGGTTTATTATGTAGGTAAACAAACATATAATGTGGGAAGTATCGCTCCGTGTCCGCCACCTCTGAAACTGCTCTTCCTTCGCCCGCGCGCTTGGCGTGGCGGCGCTTTCGCGCGCACCGCCTTGGCTACGCCAGCTTCCTCATCTTTGCCGCGCTGGTGCTCCTGAGCCTGATGGCGGAACTGCTCTCCGGCGACAAACCGCTGCTCGTGCGCTATGAGGGGCAGTTTTACGTCCCGCTCGTGCACACCTATCCGGAAACCACTTTTGGTGGCGACTTTGAAACCGAAACCGATTATCTCGACCCCTTTATCCGCCGCCAATTGAGCGCCCCCGGCAACTGGGCTATCTACCCGCCCAACCATTACGGCGCAAATACCATCAACTATTTCTCTGCTGCCCCTAACCCCGCGCCACCCTCGCGCGAAAACTGGCTTGGCACCGACGACAGGGGGCGCGACATGCTCGCGCAACTCATCTACGGTTTTCGCGTCAGCGTGCTCTTTGCCCTTGCGCTCACGGCTGTGGGCATCACGCTGGGCGTGGCCGCCGGCGCGCTGCAAGGCTGGATGGGCGGCTGGGCCGATTTGCTGCTGCAGCGCTTCACAGAAATATGGTCCTCCATGCCGGAGCTGTATTTGCTCATCATATTCAGCGCCGTCCTCTCGCCCAGCGTGCTTTTGCTGCTTGTGCTGCTGTCCCTTTTCAGTTGGATGGGACTGGCCGCCTATGTGCGCGCCGAGTTTCTGCGCAACCGCCAGCTTGATTATGTCAAGGCCGCCCGCGCCCTCGGCGTGCCGGGCTGGCAAATCGTGCTGCGGCACGTGCTGCCAAACAGTTTGACCCCGGTGGTCACATTCATGCCGTTTTTGATGAGTGCCGCCATCCTGTCGCTCACCTCGCTGGATTTTCTCGGCCTCGGCGTCCCCCCCGGCACACCGTCGCTGGGCGAGCTGCTTAGCCAAGGCAAAAACAATATCGACGCCTGGTGGATTTCGCTTTCCACCTTCGGCGCCCTCGCCCTCACTCTGCTGCTGCTCACCCTCATGGGCGACGCCCTGCGCGACGCCCTTGACCCACGGCGTGCAAAAGCGTGAGCCTAGAGCCTGTTTATAGTCTTTTAAGGAGGCGCTCCAAAACCATCGTCCTGCCTTCATGCAGGACAAAAAATATGCTCAACCTGGTGTGCAAATTCCATAAATAACACCTTGTTATCGAGCATGTCAGAAGAAAACAGGAAAGATGCGTATTATTTCACACTTGAAACTGCTATTCCTGTTTTCTGGACACAGTTATGCTGTCTGCGCTTGCAAAAGCCGGTCTGCT
>ONTY01000025.1:11263-16365 GCA_900320815.1 uncultured Pseudomonadota bacterium | reverse complement strand
GTCGATATGAACTCTTGGGCGGTATCAGCCTGTTATCCCCAGAGTACCTTTTATCCGTTGAGCGATGGCCCTTCCATACAGAGCCACCGGATCACTATGTCCTGCTTTCGCATCTGCTTGACTTGTCAGTCTCGCAGTTAAGCACGCTTATGCCATTGCACTACCGTCACGATGTCCGACCGTAACTAGCGTACCTTCGAACTCCTCCGTTACGCTTTAGGAGGAGACCGCCCCAGTCAAACTGCCTACCATGCACTGTCCCCAGCTCGGCTTACGAGCCAAGGTTAGAACCTCAAACACATCAGGGTGGTATTTCAAGGTTGGCTCCATGCAGCCTAGCGGCTGCACTTCAAAGCCTCCCACCTATCCTACACAGACCTGTTCAAAGTCCAATACAAAGCTGCAGTGAAGGTTCATGGGGTCTTTCCGTCTATCCGCGGGGAGATTGCATCATCACAAACATTTCAACTTCGCTGAGTCTCTGGAGGAGACAGAGTGGCCATCGTTACGCCATTCGTGCAGGTCGGAACTTACCCGACAAGGAATTTCGCTACCTTAGGACCGTTATAGTTACGGCCGCCGTTTACTGGGACTTCGATCAAGGGCTTTCACCCCATCAATTAATCTTCCAGCACCGGGCAGGCGTCACACCCTATACGTCCACTTTCGTGTTTGCAGAGTGCTATGTTTTTGATAAACAGTCGCAGCCACCTATTTATTGCAACCTTTTCACGCTCGGATGCTCACTTCACGCTAATCAGGTACACCTTCTTCCGAAGTTACGGTGTCATTTTGCCGAGTTCCTTCTCCAGAGTTCTCTCAAGCGCCTTAGAATACTCATCTCGCGCACCAGTGTCGGTTTGCGGTACGGTCGTATACAGCTGAAGCTTAGTGGCTTTTCCTGGAACTTCCTCCAATCACTTCACGGGCAAGCCCGCTCGATAAGCAGCCTCGGTATTTAGTGGATGGGTTTTCCTGTCCACTGCCTACATCTGCCGAAACCAAAAACCAATTATTGGATGACCTTCAGAAATCCGTCCCCACATCGCACTGTATATCGGTGCAGGAATTTTAACCTGCTTCCCATCAGCTACGCATTTCTGCCTTGCCTTAGGGGCCGACTCACTCTACGCCGATGAACGTTGCGTAGAAAACCTTGCGCTTACGGCGAGCAGGCCTTTCACCTGCTTTAACGCTACTCATGTCAGCATTCGCACTTCTGATATCTCCAGCGATCCTCACAGCATCGCCTTCACAGACTTACAGAACGCTCTCCTACCACGTATGCTTAGCATACGTCTATAGCTTCGGTAACTGGCTTAGCCCCGTTACATCTTCCGCGCAAGACGACTCGATCAGTGAGCTATTACGCTTTCTTTAAATGATGGCTGCTTCTAAGCCAACATCCTGACTGTTTTAGCCTTCTCACTTCGTTTCCCACTTAGCCAATTTTAGGGACCTTAGCTGATAGTCTGGGTTGTTTCCCTCTCGTGTCCGGACGTTAGCACCCGGTGCACTGTCTCCTGTGCTCTGCTCTTCGGTATTCGGAGTTTGCCTTGGTTTGGTAAGTCGCCATGACCCCCTAGCCAAAACAGTGCTCTACCCCCGAAGGCAATACACAAGGCACTACCTAAATAGTTTTCGGAGAGAACCAGCTATTTCCAGGTTTGTTTAGCCTTTCACCCCTATCCACAGCTCATCCGCTGGTTTTGCAACACCAGTCGGTTCGGACCTCCAGTACCTGTTACGGCACCTTCATCCTGGCCATGGATAGATCACCTGGTTTCGGGTCTACACTTAGCGACTAAATGCCCTATTCGGACTCGATTTCTCTTCGGCTCCCCTATTCGG
The DNA here is from genome assembly GCA_900320815.1 of uncultured Pseudomonadota bacterium. GTDB lineage: Bacteria > Pseudomonadota > Gammaproteobacteria > Burkholderiales > Burkholderiaceae_C > Ottowia. The sequence goes on along the minus strand of ONTY01000025.1, from coordinate 14,514 downwards.
TTAACCTCGCCACTAAATGTAAGTCGCTGACCCATTATACAAAAGGTACGCCGTCACCTATAAAGGCTCCGACTTTTTGTAAGCATGCGGTTTCAGAATCTATTTCACTCCCCTCCCGGGGTTCTTTTCGCCTTTCCCTCACGGTACTAGTTCGCTATCGGTCGATGATGAGTATTTAGCCTTGGAGGATGGTCCCCCCATATTCAGACAGGATTACACGTGTCCCGCCCTACTTATTACCAGCTTAGTTCCACGTAAATATTTTCGCATACAGGGCTATCACCTACTGTGGCTGAATTTTCCAATTCATTCTGCTAATAATTACGCTAAAACTGGAAGGCTGTTCCGATTTCGCTCGCCACTACTATCGGAATCTCGGTTGATGTCTTTTCCTCAAGCTACTGAGATGTTTCAGTTCGCCTGGTTCGCCTCCTGCAACTATGTATTTATCACAGGATACCTTACGGTGGGTTTCCCCATTCGGAAATTTCCGGGTCAAATGCTTATTTGCCAGCTAACCGGAACTTATCGCAGGCTATCACGTCCTTCATCGCCTATCATCGCCAAGGCATCCACCACATGCTCTTAGTCACTTGACCCTATAACTTTGATGCCTCTCTCGAGGCACATATCAGTGACTTTCACGCCGTAATGTTTTTGAGCGAATTTACATCCGCTCCTGACGCAATCAAGAATGTTACCAGCAACTCATGCTGATAACGCTGATTCGACTCTATGAATTGTTAATGAACAGCCGGAAGCCATAAAGGCTTTTCTTGGCAAAAACCAATACTCAAAAACCCTAATAGGCTCTTGAGTATTGGTGAACTTAGTGGTGGAGGATGACGGGATCGAACCGACGACCCCCTGCTTGCAAAGCAGGTGCTCTCCCATCTGAGCTAATCCCCCATCGTAATGAAAGATGGTGGGTCTGGCTGGTCTCGAACCAGCGACCCCCGCCTTATCAAGACGGTGCTCTAACCAACTGAGCTACAGACCCGAGCCGGTCGTCTGCGCCGACAGAGCATTAATTTCTCGTCATTGGCGACGTCCTCCAACAACCGATAAGTGTGAGCGCCTGTGGCGATTGATATTTTCCAGAAAGGAGGTGATCCAGCCGCACCTTCCGATACGGCTACCTTGTTACGACTTCACCCCAGTCGCGAACCCTGCCGTGGTGATCGCCCTCCTTGCGGTTAGGCTAACCACTTCTGGCAGAACCCGCTCCCATGGTGTGACGGGCGGTGTGTGCAAGACCCGGGAACGTATTCACCGCGACATGCTGATCCGCGATTACTAGCGATTCCGACTTCACGCAGTCGAGTTGCAGACTGCGATCCGGACTACGACCAGTTTTGTGGGATTAGCTCCCCCTCACGGGTTTGCAGCCCTCTGTGCTGGCCATTGTATGACGTGTGTAGCCCCACCTGTAAGGGCCATGAGGACTTGACGTCATCCCCACCTTCCTCCGGTTTGTCACCGGCAGTCTCATTAGAGTGCCCAACTAAATGTAGCAACTAATGACAAGGGTTGCGCTCGTTGCGGGACTTAACCCAACATCTCACGACACGAGCTGACGACAGCCATGCAGCACCTGTGTTATGGTTCCCTTACGGGCACCAAGCCATCTCTGGCAAGTTCCATACATGTCAAAGGTGGGTAAGGTTTTTCGCGTTGCATCGAATTAAACCACATCATCCACCGCTTGTGCGGGTCCCCGCCAATTCCTTTGAGTTTCAACCTTGCGGCCGTACTCCCCAGGCGGTCAACTTCACGCGTTAGCTTCGTTACTGAAAAAATAAATTTCCAACAACCAGTTGACATCGTTTAGGGCGTGGACTACCAGGGTATCTAATCCTGTTTGCTCCCCACGCTTTCGTGCATGAGCGTCAGTGCAGGCCCAGGGAACTGCCTTCGCCATCGGTGTTCCTCCGCATATCTACGCATTTCACTGCTACACGCGGAATTCCATTCCCCTCTACCGCACTCCAGTCTTGCAGTCACCAATGCAGTTCCCAGGTTAAGCCCGGGGATTTCACATCGGTCTTACAAAACCGCCTGCGCACGCTTTACGCCCAGTAATTCCGATTAACGCTCGCACCCTACGTATTACCGCGGCTGCTGGCACGTAGTTAGCCGGTGCTTATTCTCACAGTACCGTCATGAGCTCCAGGTATTAGCCGAAGCCTTTTCGTTCTGTGTAAAAGCAGTTTACAACCCGGAGGCCTTCATCCTGCACGCGGAATGGCTGGGTCAGGCTTGCGCCCATTGCCCAAAATTCCCCACTGCTGCCTCCCGTAGGAGTCTGGGCCGTGTCTCAGTCCCAGTGTGGCTGATCATCCTCTCAGACCAGCTACAGATCGTTGGCTTGGTAGGCCTTTACCCCACCAACTACCTAATCTGCCATCGGCCGCTTCATGTGCATGAGGCCTTGCGGTCCCCCACTTTCATCCAGAGATCGTATGCGGTATTAATTCGGCTTTCGCCGAGCTATCCCCCACACTTGGGCACGTTCCGATGTATTACTCACCCGTTCGCCGCTCGCCGCCAGGCCGAAGCCCGCGCTGCCGCTCGACTTGCATGTGTAAAGCATTCCGCCAGCGTTCAATCTGAGCCAGGATCAAACTCTATAGTTCGAGTTTGAAGATTTATACTCTCGCGAGTTGGCTCATAAAAGGAATTGAAGTGAACTTCACTTTCATATCTATGAGCTTTTGATGATCTGAAAGACTTATGCAATCTGCCATCAAACGCTCACGCTTATCGGCTGTATCTTTTTAAGGAAACCCGCATCGTTTCCGTTGCGGTAGCTTTTGCTGCGATCAGCGAAAGCTAGGAATTGTAGAACAGGTTTGAAAGCCCTGTCAAGCGTTGTGGCTTTTAGCAGTTTGTTTGCTGCTTCCACTTCGCTTCCAGCCGTTTGCTGGAAAGCCTTGCATTGTGCATCAATTCAAAATGCCCTGTCAAGGCTTGTGGGTTTTAGGCTTTCTTGCCTGCTTCGCTGTGTGGCGTTGCCGTCAGCAGCGAAGCGGCGAACTATAACAGGCTTTTTTCGGAATGTGCAGGCCAACTGAAATTTTTTTCTCCCTCCCCTTCTAGGCTCTCCTTTCCCTTAGGGCACAAGATGGAAGCGCAACACGTCGCACATACGCAACAAACGCTCGCTGCTCTCTCTATGACCAGAGCAGTGCGGGGAAGACTTTTTTGTGTTCCTTTTTTACAACATGCCACTCAGCGCATGTCTTTTGTTG
>ONTY01000025.1:0-11226 GCA_900320815.1 uncultured Pseudomonadota bacterium | reverse complement strand
GCTTGGGAGGTGCTGCATTGCAGAAACCTTACTGGCGCAATAGGGATCTCCTATGCCAAACTTCTCGCAGCACGTGCGGCACAAGGCGCGGGAGCCGCCTGCCGGCGTGCAGCAGTTACCAACAATTTCTTGCTGCACACTTACCGCAAGCAACACTTGGAAGAAAGGTTTCCCTCATGGATGCAGTTATCTGGGGCGTTGGCATCTTGTTCCTTATTGCCGCCTCCTTTGCCGTCTACTTCGTCATGCAGGCCAAGCGCAGGGATGACACCAGCAGCCTGAACGACAACACCTACGCGCTGCAAGAAATCATCTCGCCCGCGCACCGGCAGCTTTTGTTTTATCTAGAGCAAGCCTTCAACGGACACGTCGTGCTGTTCCGCCCCGCCCTCTCGCAGCTGGTGCAGTTGCGCGTCACCAACGACCGCATCCGCTCGCAGGCGCTGCTCGATAGCATCCACGTGGACTATGTGGTGTGCGATGACGATGGACGCCCGCACTATGCCTTTGACGTGCGCCAACGCGGCGCCACCAATAGCGATCCGAAGCTGCGCAACACCGTGCGCGCCAAGGCCAAGGTGCTCAAATCCGTGGGCGTCAAGCTGCTCAACATTCAGCGTTCTGTCTCCTCGCTGCCGCCCGTGGGTGAGTTCGCGCACAAACTCAGCATTGCGCTGGGCGAGGATGTCATTGCCCCCATCCTCACGGCCACGCCAATGTCGCAGATGTCGCCCTCGCAGCTGCCGCCTTCGCAACTGCCGCGCACCTCGCAGTTTGCTCTCTCCGATCCCTCGGACTCTGCTTTTGCCGGCGGTGGGCTGACCACCATCATGGGGTTGCCGCCTGAGGAAGGCACACCGCCACAGCCGCCAGTGCGCCGCTCTCCTCGCGACCTCGCTGGCTGACGGCGCCGCAGCGAGCACTGCACAGAAAAAAGAAGCCTGCTTGGCGTGGTGTGCCTGGCAGGCTTCTTTTTTCTCCAACTTTCAAATACTCCTGCTCAATACATCCTTTTGCCCTCATTTTTTGCCGGCAAGCAAAAAATACCCTAGGGATGAAGCTCAGCGTGTTCGCTCGTTGCCACAAAAAAACTTCACCTCTGCAATCGCGATGGCAAGAGATGGATTCCCTATCGAAGAGTCACAAAACACTAGGTATTAATTCATATACCAGCAATCTACGCCGGCAACGAAGCCTTTCCTATTGGAGTATATGAAGATGCCGGAGCGTTCGGCACGAACTGGATGGCCGCAGCGGGCGGCGGCGCTTCGTCCGGCGCGGCCCAAAACTGCGCCACAGTGGTGCGCTGGCACGCCTGGCCGTCGGTTACGAGGGCGCGCCACAACTCGGCAAACCACACGCGCGTGCCGATGCGCGAGTACCAGCGCATGGCCGCACGGCGGCGCGCGTCGGGCTGCGCCAGCGTGCGCCAGATGGCGCGCGGGCGCGCCTGCATCACGGCTTCCATCGCCTTCACGCACAGCGTCACCGCCCAAGGCGGCATGTGCTGCGGCGCCAGCACTTGGTGGCGGTAGTCCCACTTGCGCTGGTCACTCTGGCAGATGGCGCGGTCTTGCACCTGTTTGTAGTACGGCGTCCAGCGGTGCGGGGTGGCATACATGAACTGAATCTGGTCCGGGTCGTAGCGCAGCAGGCAGCGCAGCGTGCGCCAAAAGTCAGACAGGCGCTCGTCGCCAAAGCCCACGCCAAGCGTAGCCATGGAGAGGATGCCGTGCTGCCGCAGCAGCCGGATGGCGCGGGCGTCCACGCGCGTGTCGCTGCCTTTTTTCAGGCGCGCCAGCACTGCCTCGTCATAGCTTTCCAGCCCCAGCAGAAAGCGCTCAAAGCCTGCCTGCCGGTAGAGGTGCAAAAAGTCTGCGTCGCGCACCACGTGGTCGGCGCGAATCGAGCCAACCAGCGCCAGCCCATCCAGATGCTCGCGGATGAGCGCCTCCAGAAACGCGCGCCACGCCGCCTGGTTCTCCGCCGGGCTTTCGTCGGCAAAGTTGACGACGCGCACGCCGTAGTCGCGGTGCAGCATGGCGATTTCAGCCGCCGCTTTTTGCGGGTCGCGGCAGCGCCACTTGCGCCAGAAAAAACGCTGCCCGCAGTAGGTGCAGGCATGCGTGCAGCCGCGCGAAAACTGATACAGCACCGCGCGCTGCCCGCCCCAGTAGGTGTAGCGGCGCTGCCCCATCAGATCCCACGCCACGCGGTGCGCGTCCAGGTCGCAGGTGATGGGCGCAGGCGCGTTGCACACGGGCACACCGGCGCAGCGCCAGGCGATGCCGCGCACTGTGTCCAGCGGCGTGCCGCGCTCCAGTGCATTGACAAGTTGCAGCGCCGTTTCCTCGCCCTCGCCGCGCACGATGGCGTCGTAGCACGGCTGGCGGCGCAGGATGTCCGCCCAGTGATACGTGGGAAACACGCCGCCCAGAATGATGTGCGCGCCGGGCAGCAGCGCGCGCACGCGCTGCGCCACCTCGTCCAGCACCGGCTGCGCCGAGGATGAGCCGGAGTGCCCCAGCAGCACCGCGTCCGGGCGCGCGGCGGCCACCTGCTGCGCGAGCTGCGCGGGCGGCGTACCCGCAAAGTCGCCGTCAAACAGGCGCACCTCGTGCCCTGCGTCCAGCAGCGGCCCGCCAATCGCCAGCAGGCCAAGCGGCGGCAAGTGCTCGCCCGCCATGCGGGAACCGATGGCGGGGTGGGCGGCGTTGACGAGGGCGACTTTCATGGGCGGCGATGATAGGTGGGGCGGCGCTTTTTTGTAGAATGGATGAGTATATATATCATCGCCGGCTTATGTGGCCGGCAAGCAAATATAACACATTTGGGTATGTGATTTTTTCGGTGTGTCGCACAATGGCGTTGCTGCGCTGCAGCGTTGCGGGCGGCGCGCACGGAAAGGACAAGTGATGAAAACCTGGCTGTTTGGCATCGCGCTGGCGCTTGGCATGGGGCTGGCGCAGGCGCAGGGAAACGCGAGCGAAAACATGAAAACCATCTATCTGGCAGGCGGCTGCTTCTGGGGCGTGCAGGGCTATTTTGACCGCGTGCCGGGCGTGAAGGAAACGCTGGTGGGCTACGCCAACGGCGCAGGCGCCGACACCGATTACCAGCGCATCCACGCCACCGGCCACGCCGAAACGCTGCGGCTGGTGTATGACGAAAATGTGGTGCACACGGGCGAAATCCTCGCGCGGTATTTCAGCATCATTGACCCGTTTTCCGTCAACAAGCAGGGGGGTGACCGGGGCGTGCAATACCGCACCGGCATTTTCTGGGAAGAGGACGGCGCCGCCGGCAGCGCCGTGGGCGCGGCGGTGCGCGCATTTGTGGCTCAAGAGCAGAAAAAGCACGACAAGCCGTTTGCCGTTACCCTGGAGCCGCTGAAAAACTTCGTGCCCGCCGAAGACTATCACCAGAAATATCTGGACAAGAACCCGCGCGGCTATTGCCACGTCAACCTTGCCGGCGCCACGCAGCCGGTGCACGCGGAAAGCCGCTTTGCCGTGCCCGATAAAAGCGTATTGAAAGAGAAGCTGGACAAAACCGCCTACGCCGTGACGCAGGAAAAAGCCACCGAGCGCCCGTTTTCCAGCCCGCTGGATAAAAACTACAAAAAAGGCATCTACGTGGACGTGGTGACGAAAAAGCCGCTGTTTGCCAGCAGCGACAAGTTTGATTCCGGCAGCGGCTGGCCGAGCTTCACGCACCCCATTACCACGGACGCCATCAGCTACGCCGAAGACAGCAGCCACGGCATGAGCCGCACGGAAGTCAGCAGCGCGCTCGGCGGCAGCCACCTCGGGCACGTCTTCCCTGATGGGCCGCCGGGCAAGGGCGGCATGCGCTACTGCATCAACGGCGCGGCGCTGGAGTTCATCCCGTATGAGGAGATGGACGCGCGCGGCTATGGCGACTACAAGGTGTATGTGGAGTAATACTCCACAGATTTGCATCTTCATACCTGCAAGATATGCGGGAAAAATATAATATACCCCAATTGCAGCAGGTGCTGTTCGGACACCTTGGGCGCTCTTGAGCATGGCGCCCTTATCTGTGCCCACTGCGGCTGAGCCACTTCACGCCTGCCCATGCGCCGCCAACGGCCACAATTGGCCATTTGAGCCAACCTGGCAGGGCGTCGAGAACAATATCCTGGGTGACGGCATACGCAGTAAAACCAAGAATCACGGTAGTGGGAATAAGAATGACGATGGCTGTATATATCAGACGCTGTGCTGAGGTAGAGACGCTGGCGCCGCGGCAAGTAGTGCTGGTGATGTGTCGAACAATATATGGAGCCCAAATGGCGGCAAGGCACAGCAATACGGCAAAGTTCTCCACTATGGATATCACGAGCATGACGCCTCCCAATCCCAGAAGCTGCACCAGAATATTCTGGAGTTTGGCAAGATATGCTGCCCACGTGACGCCAAGCCACAGTATGACGATAACAACGATGGCGGAGTTCAGCGACGGCACCACAAGCAGCAGGCTTGATGCCAGGGCTGCCAGCAGCGCCAATATGCTTTTGTGCATGACAAGGTAGCAATAGAGCGCATAAATGAGTAAGGTAACGATGATGTCCATGATGTTGTGCGTCCTTGTTTTTTTAAAGCATACGGTACACGTTTCTCCATATACCCAGGGCATTCATTTTGTGTTATGGAGCCGCTTCAAAACCCGTTGCAAGTCTGCGAAGCGAGGGCATCTTGCCCTCGGCTGCGGCGGAGTTTTGCAGGCAGGACATCCTCGCTTCCCGCAGTTTTGAGGCGCCTCCTTTACTGTGGAGTATCCACCTCTGTTTCCAGAGGCTCAGGCGGCGGGGGCGTGATGGTGCCCAGCAGCGCGTGCAGCGTGGGGGTGGGGCCGCCCAGGCGCGTGGCGTAGTGCTGGGTGGCGTGCAGCACGCGCTTGACGTAGGTGCGGGTTTCGTTGAAGGGGATGGATTCGACCCAGGCGGCGCCTTCTATCGCCGTGTAGCCGCGCCACTCGCGCGGGCGTCCAGGACCGGCGTTGTAGGCGGCAGCTGCCATTGGGAAGGAGTTGTCAAAGCGCGCGAGTTGCTGGCGCAGGTATTCGCTGCCCAGTGCCAGGTTGGTGGCAACGTCGGTGATGTGCGCGCCGCTGTAGCCCGCCAGTCCAAGCTGCCGCGCGACGGTGCGGGCGGTGGCGGGCATGAGCTGCATGAGGCCACGCGCACCGGCGCCAGAACCGGCGGTGGGCACGAAGCGGCTTTCCTGATGGATGAGGCCGTAGAGCAGCGCGGGAGAAAGACCGCTGCCGCGCGCCGCGCGCTGGATGTCGTCGTACAAGGGCAGAGGCCAGCGTTGCGTGGCGCTAGCAAAGGCGCGGGTGCGTTCGCTGGCAGCGATGCAGCGGTCCCAGACGTGGTGGCTGCACGCCAGGTGCGCGGCAGCGTAGAGCTGCACGTCGCTCATGCCGCCTGCGGTGTGCAGGCGCGTCCAGTAGTTCCATTCGCGCACTCCTTCGCCGGGCAGCCCGCTCATGATGGCCAGCAGCGCGCGGCGCAGACCGTTGTGGTTCTGGACGGCTTGCCATTGGCTGCTTTGCTGCATGGCTTGTGCCTGGGCGGGTTCGGCGCCAAGCGGCGCAGCAAGGCCGAGTTCTTCCTGCGCCAGGCGCGGGTAGAAGCCGTCGCCCGCGTCGCGGGTGGCGAGTTGCCGCAGCTCCTGCTGCGCGGCGTCAGTGTCTTGCCGCAGGGCGAGGCGGGCGCGGGCGCGCCAATACACCCAAGCGCCGTCGCCGGCGTCCGGGTGCTGCATGGCGTCCACGGCGGCGAGTAGCTCGGTCCAGTTGCTGCGGCGCACGGCAGAGCGGGCACGCCAGATGAGCAGCTCATCGGGCAGGGCAGCGCCGGGCGGGAGGCTGGCGGGCACGTTGGCGAAGGCGGCAGCGGCAATGTCAGGCTGGGCGCTGTGGCGAATGGCGGCCCATTTGCCGATGAGCGCCCAGGTGAGCGGGCGCAGCGCCTCGGGCAGGCGCTGCTGCCAGCCGCCAGCCATGAGGGCGGCGGCGCGCTGCGGCTCGCGCATCGCCAGGCGCAGCAGGGCAAGGCTGGCGATGTGCTGCCCGGTGGCGTCGCTGGCGGCGTGCCGTGCAAGCCAGATTTCCGGCTTGTTCAGCGCGGCGGCAAGTTCGCTGGCAGCCGCCTGGGAGGCGATGGCAACGGCAGCGGTGGCAAGGCGCGGGCGGTTGTCTTGCACAGCAGCGCGTGCCTTGTCCCACAAGGCGGCGTCGGCAATCAGGCGGCGCGCGTGCAGCTGCGTGGCCGCTGCCTGGCAGGCCTGGCTTTCTTTGCGCTGCTCATTCCAGCCCGCGAGTGCTGCGGCAATGTCGGCGGCGGCGGGGGCGGTGCCGCCGTCCAGCAGGCGCGCAATGTCCCAGCAGCGCAGGTTGGCGTCGTCGCGCATGCGAAAGTGCGGATAGTGGATGGCGAACTCGCCCCAGTCGCCGCGCTTGCCCGCCAGCAGCAGCCAGTCGGCGCGCAGCCGGTCTTCCTGATACGTGCCAGCCCAGCGGTGCACAAACGCCTGCACCTCGGCGGGCGCCGCATCGTCCAGCCGCGCTTTGAGCGCCCAGTACTCGCCCCACACGGCCAGCGCGTGCCCTTGCACCAGGGGCAGCAGAGCGTGGATGCGGGCAGCGTCTTTGCGACGCGCGGCGTTTTTCATCTCCAGCAGCGCCGCTTCGGGCGTGATGGCAGCAGTGGCGGCGGGCGCTGCTTGAAAGGGAGTTTCCTGGGCGGCGGCGTGGCAGCCAGCCAGCGCCAGCAGCAGGGCGCAGAGGGGGGAGAGAATGCGTGAAAAATTCATCAAAGCATTATGAATACCCCGGACGACAAAAAACGACTGCGCCAGCGCCTGCTGCGCCAGCGCGCGGCGATGCCGCCGCCGGAGCGCAGCCGCCGCAGCGCGGCGCTGCAGGCGCGGCTGCTGGCGCATCTGGCGCAGCGCACGGAAACGCAGCTTGCCGCGTATTGGCCCATTCGCGGCGAGTTTGACCCGCTGCCCGCCGTGCGGCAGTGGCTGGCGGGCGATGCACGCCGGCGCGCGGCGCTGCCACTGGCGCACAAAGCCACGCACACCTTGACGTTTCGCCGCTGGCAGCCGGGCGCGGCAATGGCGGCGGATGACTATGGCATCCCCATTCCAGCAGCGGGCGAAGCAATGCTGCCCGCGCTGCTGCTGGTGCCGTGCGTGGGCTTTGCGCCGCACGGCGTGCGGCTGGGCTGGGGCGGCGGCTTTTACGACCGCACGCTGGCGGCGCTGGCCGCACGCGGCGCGCGCCCGTTTGCGCTGGGGCTGGCGTTTGCATCCAGCGCGGCGCCGCAACTGGTGCGCGACGCACACGACGTGCCGCTGGAGGCCATCCTCACCGATGAGGGCTTTGCCTGAGCGCAGGCGCAGCAAGTGCGGCGCGTTAGCCTTGCGCCCTTTCTTTTTCAAGCCAACTCGCCACACGAAAGACGGAAACTCCCATGCCAGAACCAAGCAAAGCAAGCAAGAAAAAAGCCAAAGCCAGTGCCAAGGAACAGAGCGCCATCAGCGCCGAGCGCGCCGAAAGCCGCGCCATGCTGGACATCAACGACGACGTGCGCCCGGTGCAAAGCGGCGACACACCGCCCGCACTCAACGCCGCCGACATTGAAGCCTACGTCGCGCGCCGCGCCACCGTAGCCTCGCAGGACACGCAGCTGGCCGCCGTGCGCCGCCTGCTCGACGATGAAAGCGCCGGCTCCGTGGCCGAGAGGGCACGCGGGCTGCGCGCGCTGCTGGAAGGGGCGTCCCCCGACGACCGCAAGGCGCTGCGCCGCGCGCTGCGCTCTGCCGGGCTGAAAACCGAGCGCATCAACCCCGACGAGGTGCTCTCAGAGGACTGGCGCGAAGGCGGCTACCCCTACAAAAACCTGATGCGCCGCTCGGTGTATGAGAGGGAAAAGTTCAAGCTGCAAGTGGAGCTGCTCAAGCTGCAAAGCTGGGTGAAAGAGACGGGGCAGCGCCTGCTCATCCTCTTTGAGGGGCGGGATGCCGCCGGCAAGGGCGGCACCATCAAACGCTTCATGGAGCACCTGAACCCGCGTGGCGCGCGTGTGGTGGCGCTGGAAAAACCCACGGAGATTGAAGCCGGGCAGTGGTACTTCCAGCGTTATGTGCAGCACCTGCCCGCACGCGGCGAAATCGTGCTCTTTGACCGCAGTTGGTACAACCGCGCCGGTGTGGAGCGCGTGATGGGTTTTTGCAGCGAAAAGGAATATCAGGACTTTGTGCACCAGGCGCCCGAGTTCGAGCGCCATCTGGTCAGCAGCGGCATCCACCTCATCAAGTTCTGGTTCAGCGTCAGCCGCGCCGAGCAGCGGCGCCGCTTCAGGGAGCGCGAAAACCACCCGCTCAAGCAGTGGAAGCTCAGCCCCATTGACCGCGCCAGCCTGGACAAGTGGGACGACTACACGCGCGCCAAGGAAGCCATGTTCTTTGAAACCGACACCGCCGACTGCCCCTGGACCGTGGTGAAAAGCGACTGCAAAAAGCGCGCGCGGCTCAACGCCATGCGCTACGTGCTGCTCAAACTCCCCTACGCGGGCAAAGACATGCAGCAAATCGGCAAGCTCGACCCGCTCATCGTCGGGCGCGCGCACATGATTTACGAGCGCGGCGAAACGCCCGAAGTGCTGCTCTAAGGCGCCCCAGCCGCTGTGCGTAGGGCACCCCCCCTTGCCTGCCTCTGCCGCATCGTCAAATTTCCCAGGTATCGTTTCATCGCCGGCACAACAAGCCGGCGATTCAATATATAAAGCAGGAGTATCAATCTTGAATCAGGAAAACACGTCCATATCCAGCACGCCTGTGGACGCTCCCCCGCTTGACATCGCCATCATGGCCGCAGGCCGTGGCACGCGCATGAAAAGCCGCCGCGCCAAGGTGCTCCAGCCGCTTGCCGGCCAGCCCCTGCTGGCGCATGTGCTGCGCGCGGTGCAGCCGCTTGGCGCGCGCTCCATCACCGTAGTGGCCGGCCACGCGGCGAGCCAAGTGCAGGCGTTTTGCGCCGCGTGGAATGAAAAAGAACAGGGCAGCGCGCTGCGCGTCGTCATCCAGCAGCCGCAGCGCGGCACCGGCCACGCCGTGCAGCAGGCCGCGCCGCTGCTCGGCAACGATGGCGTGGCACTCATCCTCAATGGCGACGGCCCCATGCTGCACACAGACACGCTGCGCCGCCTGCTGGCGCGCGCTGGCAGCGGCACCATGGCGCTGCTCACGGTGGACACAGGCGCCGATGCCGGCGCGTACGGGCGCGTGTTGCGCGAAGCAGACGGTGCAGTGCGCGCCATCCGCGAAGCGCGCGACGCCGCGCCGGAGGAACTCGCTGTAACCGAGTGGTACAGCGGCTGCCTCGCCGCGCCTGTGGCGCTGCTGCGGCGCTGCCTCGGCATGTTGGACGACAACAACGCGCAGCACGAGCTGTATCTGACCGACGTGGTGCACCACGCGCACACACTTGGCGCCAGCGTGCAGGCGCTGTGCATTGCCGATGCCGCGCAAGCCGCCGGTGTGAACACGCCAGACCCCGCGCGGCTGGACGTGCGTGGCACGCTGCGCTGCGGACAGGACGTGGAAATTGACGTGGGCTGCGTGTTTGAGGGCGAGGTGCACCTTGGCGACGAGGTGCGCATCGGCGCGCACTGCTGCATTGCCAACGCGCGCATCGCCGCCGGCGCGCGCATCGCACCCTTCACGCACATTGATGGCGGCGCGGCGGGCGTGACGATTGACGTGGGCGAGGGCGCGCAAGTCGGGCCGTTTGCGCGCCTGCGCCCCGGCGCGCAGCTCGGGCGCGAAGTGCACGTGGGCAACTTTGTGGAAGTAAAAAACAGCCAGCTTGCCGCCGGCGCCAAGGCCAACCACCTCGCGTATCTCGGCGACGCCAGCGTGGGCGCGCGCGTGAACTACGGTGCCGGCTGCATCACCGCCAACTACGACGGCGCCAACAAGCACCGCACCGAGATTGAGGCCGATGTGCACATCGGCAGCAACAGCACCCTTGTCGCCCCCGTGCGCGTGGGCGCGGGCGCCACGGTGGGCGCGGGCAGCGTCATTACGCGCGAGGTGCCGCCCGCAGTGCTCGCCGTGCGCCGTGCGCCGCAGCGGCTGCGCAAAGACTGGCAGCGCCCAGGCAAAGGCTGACGCAAGGCATTCTTCCCCGCGCCAGCAGGGGCAGGATGATGGGAACTCTCCAAATACACCAATGATTCACACCTCATCACCGGCATGATTCGCCGGTGACAGCATTGATACCCATGAAAAACAGCAACCCGCGCGGGTGCTGTTTTTTTTCTTGTCGCACTATCCTCGCCAGCTTTTTCTCCCGCCCTATGCCCGATACCGCAACTGCACTGAACTTTTTTACCGCCGCGCTGCTGCTGGCGCTGGCGCCGGGGCCAGACATCATTTTTGTGCTCACGATTTCAGCCGCCGAGGGGCGGCGCAGCGGGCTGGCTGTGACGGCCGGGCTGCTGGCAGGAGTGCTGGTGCACACGCTGGCCGTGGCGCTGGGGCTGGCTGCCGTGTTTGCCACCTCGCCCACGGCCTTTACCATTCTTCGTGCGGCAGGCGCCGCCTACCTGCTCTATCTGGCGTGGGGCGCGTGGCGCGCGGGCGCGCTGCTGGAAACTGGTGACAGCAACGCCCCCAAAGCCGCCCCGTGGCCGCGGCTGATGCTGCGCGGGCTGCTGATGAACCTCACCAACCCGAAAGTGGTGCTGTTCTTCCTCGCCCTGCTGCCGCAGTTTGTGCGCCCCGGGCGCGGGCCAGTGGCGGCGCAAATCGTGTTCCTCGGACTGGAGTTCGCGCTGGCAGCGGGCATCGTGTTTTCCGCCGTGGCGTGTGCCGCCGCCGCGCTGCACGAGCGGCTCGCAGGCTCCGCGCGCGTGCAACGCGCCCTCAACCGCGCCGCCGCCCTGGTGTTTGTGGCGCTGGCGACAAGTTTGCTGCTGACTGATTGAACATCAGCGCACCTCAAAACGCTTTTTCAGGCGCAGGAAGGGGCGCTCCACCACATAAAACGACAGCGCTGCCAACGCCACCCCTCCAACAGTCGTGCTCATTTGTACAACCAAGGTAGGCGCCTGCGCCCACTTTGCCAAATTCATTGCGACAAAGTGCCACAAATACACACCGTACGAAATCACACCAAGCCACACCA
>ONTY01000023.1 GCA_900320815.1 uncultured Pseudomonadota bacterium | reverse complement strand
CTGCGCAACCCGTGGTGGTAGGGGGCAATGCAGCGGCTGGAAAGTCTGAGGAAATTGCGCTGCCACACATCCAGCAGGGCGAGCTGCACGGGCAGGTTGTCCGCCAAGGGCGCCGCAGTGAAATGTTCATCCATCGCGCGCGCGCCGCGCCTCAGCGCTTCAAACGCCTGCGCGCCCGCAGCGATGGCCACTGCCAGACCGACTGGCGACCAGAGCGAATAGCGCCCGCCCACGCCGGCATCAAAACCAAAGCACCGCCCGGCGCCAAAGCGCGCCGCCGCTTCCGTGTTCGCGCTCACCGCCGTGAAGTGGCGCGCCACATCGTCCTTGCCGCGCCCGCCCTGCACCTCAAACCACTGCCGCGCCGAGGCCGCGTTCTGCATGGTTTCCGCCGTGCCAAACGTCTTGGAAACGACGATGAACAGCGTGCTTTCCGCGCGCAGGCCGCGCAGCGTCTGCGCCATCTGGTGCCCGTCCATGTTGGAGACGAAATGCACACGCGGTCCGTCCGCCGCGCCCGTCGCCGCAAACGCCTGCGCCAGCAGGCGCGGCCCCAGGTCGGAGCCACCGATGCCGATGTTCACCACGTCGGTGATGGCGGCGTCGGCGCGCACCTGCTCGGCATACGCCAGCATGTCGTCCAGCGTGCGGCGCGTTTCCTGCAAATTGATAGCGTCAATGGCGCAATCTTCAACGGCAGCAGGCAGCTCTGGCGCCCAGCGCCAATGCACATGCGTGGCTGGCCGCTGCTCACTCATATTCACGCGCGCGCCCGCCAGCATCGCGTCGCGCCACTGCTCGATGCGGCACTGCGCGGCCAATTGCGTGAGCAGCGCACGCACCGGCTCGTCCCAGAGGTTTTTGGACAGGTCAGCAAACACCTGCGGCGCGCGTAGGGCAAAGCGTTGCGCGCGCTGCGCGTCGCTGGCAAATGCGGCGCGCAGGTCAAACGTCGCCGCATCACCCACAAAGCGGCGCTTTTCCTGCGCCAGCGCCGCCCACGCGGGCGCCTCGTCGCAGCGCGGGCGCTCCTGCCAATCTTCTGCCATCGCCCTGCCCTGCCTCACGCCGCCTGCAGCAGCGCGTCCAGGCGGCGCGCGTCGGCGGCAAAGATGCGGATGCCCTCACCCAGCTTCTCGCTTGCCATCGCGTCTTCATTGAGCGCCCAGCGGAAGGCGTTGCCGTCGTCTTCGGTGTAGGTCAGGCGCTCAATCTCCATCGTGGCGGCGTCTGCGGCGTTGAGCGCGCGCTCCAGCGGCGCGTCGCTGGCGGCAAGTTCCGCCAGCAACGCCGGGCTGATGGTCAGCAGGTCGCAGCCCGCCAGCGCGCGGATTTGCCCCGCGTTGCGGAAGCTCGCGCCCATGATTTCCGTGCTGATGCCGTGGCGCTTGTAGTAGTTGAAGATGCGCCGCACGGACTGCACGCCGGGGTCAGCGGCGCCCGCGTTGGCGGCCTCGTCCCACTGGCTGCCTGCGCGCTGCTTGTGCCAGTCGTAGATGCGCCCGACAAAGGGCGAGATGAGCTGCACGCCCGCCTGCGCGCACGCTGCCGCTTGATCCAGCGAAAACAGCAGCGTGAGGTTGCAGTTGATGCCGCGCCCCTGCAGGCGACGCGCGGCGCGTATGCCCTCCCACGTCGCGGCAATCTTGATGAGCACACGCAGCGGCGAAATGCCCGCTGCCTCGTACAGCTCAATGAGGCGCTCGGCGCGCGTGTAGGTGGCATCCTCGTCAAAGGCAAGGCGCGCATCCACCTCGGTGGACACGCGCCCGGGAATGAGGCGCAGGATTTCGCAGCCAAAGCGCACCAGCAGCCGGTCGGTCAATTCATCGAGGGCGCGCCCACGGAATCGCTCCACCGTCTCGCGCAGCAGCGGCGCGTACTGCGGCTGCTGCACCGCGCGCAGGATGAGCGAGGGATTCGTTGTCGCGTCCTGCGGCTGGAACTGGGCGATTTGCTGGAAGTCGCCCGTGTCGGCCACGACGGTGGTGAACTGTTTGAGTGCGTCAAGCTGGTTCATGGCAAAGACCTCAAAAAGAAAGAATGCAACGGGTATCACTTCATCGCCGGCTTGTTACGCCGGCAACCAGAAGAAATGATGAACAGTATTTAAATACTCACTCTATCAACATCTGATCACCGGCTTATCAAGCCGGTAATGCCATATATACCTAACACCAATTCAAAGGCATCATTTGTGGCTCAGGCGCCGCACCAGCCAGTCGCCCAGGCTCTGCACCACCTGCACAAAGATGATGAGCACCACCACCACGGCCAGCATCACGTCGGGCAGGAAGCGCTGGTAGCCGTAGCGTATGCCCAGGTCGCCCAGCCCGCCCCCGCCAATGGCGCCCGCCATCGCGGAGTAGCCCACCAGCGTAATCAGGGTAATCGTTAGCCCGGCAGCGATGCCCGGCAACGCCTCGGGCAGCAGCACCTTGAAGACGATTTGCCAGGTGTTCGCGCCCATCGCCTGCGCCGCTTCCACCAGCCCGCCATCCACCTCGCGCAGCGCACTTTCCACGAGGCGCGCGACGAAGGGCGCCGCCGAGAGCGTCAGCGGCACGATGGCCGCCACGGTGCCAATCGACGTGCCCACCAGCGCGCGCGTGAGCGGAATGACGGCCACCAGCAGGATGATGAAGGGCGTGGAGCGCGCCGCATTCACCACGGCGCCCAGCGTGCGGTTCACGGGCAGGTTCTGCACGGCGCCGCCCTTGTCCGTGAGGCGCAGCAGCACGCCGAGCGGTATGCCAATCAGCGCGCCGGCAAAGCCGGACACGCCCACCATCACCACCGTCTCCCAGAGCGAGGTGGCAAACAGCCCCAGCATGGCGGCGTTCAGGTTCTCAAACACGGCTTTCTTCCTCCTCAGCTTCGGCAGCGGCGGCGTCGCGCATCACACTCGCCGTCACATCACGCACCTGCACGCCCTGCGAGAGCAGCGCCAGCATCGCCGACTGCACGTCCACTGCCGGCCCGCTCAGCAGCACCGCCAGCGCGCCGAAGGTGCTGCCCTGGATGTCGTCCATCTGCCCGTGCAGGATGTTCACGTCCACTCCCAACTCGCGCACCAGGCGCGAGAGCAGCGGCTGCGCCGCCTTCTCGCCCGCATACAGCAGCCGCAGCAGCCGCCCCTCGTGGCCGTGGGGCAACTCGGCGCGCAGCGCCGCCATGCGGCGGCACACGCCGGGCGGCAGCGTCTGCGGCATCACCTCGTCAATCAGGCTGCGCGTGGTGGCATGCTGAGGGCGCGTGAACACGTCCAGCACATCGCCCTGCTCCACGATGCGCCCGGCCTCCATCACCGCCACGCGCTGCGCCGTCTGGCGAATCACCTGAATCTGGTGCGTGATGAGCACGATGGTCAGCCCCATCTCCCGATTGATGCGCTGCAGCAGCGCGAGGATGGAGCGCGTCGTCTCCGGATCCAGCGCCGAGGTGGCCTCGTCGCTCAACAGCACCTGCGGGCGGCTGGCCAGCGCGCGCGCAATGCCCACGCGCTGCTTTTGCCCGCCGCTGATGTGCGCCGGGTAGCGCCCGGCCAGCTCCGCCAGCCCCACCAGCTCCAGCAGCGGCAGCACGCGAGCGCGAATGTCTGCCTTGCCCATGCCGGCGAGCTCCAGCGGCAGCGCCACGTTGCCATACACCGTGCGCGAGGCCAGCAGGTTGAAGTGCTGGAACACCATGCCGATGCGCCGCCGCGCCGCGCGCAAGCCCTCGGGCGGCAGTGCCGTCAAATCCGTGCCCGCCACCAGCACGCGCCCGCTTGTGGGGCGGTTGAGCAGGTTGATGCAGCGCACCAGCGAGCTTTTGCCCGCGCCGCTGCGCCCGATGATGCCGAACACCTCCCCCTCGCGCACGCTCAGATCCACCCCGTGCAGCACGCGCAGCGGCGCGCCGCCGCCGGCGGCGCTGGGATAGTCCAGCACGATGCCCTGCAGATCAATCATGGGAGTGGCGGTTTCTTCACTCATACACCTATGCTTTATATACTGCATCACCGGCTTGTTGAGCCGGCGATGAAGTTATACCCATGCAATTTTCCTTCCCTCTCGCCTTAGGGCGCGAGGGAAAGGGCGTCAGAACGCTGGCGCCACAGCACCCTTGTATTTATCCAAGATGAACTGGCGCATGGCCGGCGTGCGCAGCTCCTGCGTCAGGCGCGTGAGCGCGGGCTTCTTCGCATCAGCTTCGCGCGACACCACCACATTCACATAGGGCGATTCCTTGCCCTCAATCACCAGCGCGTCGGTGAGCGGATTCAACCCCGCCTGCAACGCGTAATTGGTGTTAATCAGCGCCACGTCCACGTCATCGAGCGAGCGCGGCAACTGCGCCGCTTCCAGTTCGCGGAATTTGAGTTTTTTCGGATTTTCTGCCACATCCAGCGGCGTGCTGCTCAAATTGGAAGCGTCTTTCAATTTGATAAGCCCCGCCTGCTGCAGCAGCAGCAGTGCGCGCCCGCCATTTGTCGGGTCATTGGGAATGGCAACCTGCGCGCCTTCTTTCAGCTCATCCAGCGATTTCACACGACGCGAATAGGCGCCAAACGGCTCAATATGGATGCCGCCGTTCTCCACCACCGCCAGCGTAGTTTTGCGGTCAGCGTTGAAGCTGTCCAGATAGGGCTTGTGCTGGAAAAAGTTTGCGTCAAGCTGCCCGTCATTCACCGCCAGATTGGGCTGCACATAATCGCTGAACTCAACGATTTGCAGCTCAATTCCCGCCTCTTTGAGCGCGGGTTTGATGTGTTCCAGCATCTCGGCGTGCGGCACCGCTGTGGCGCCCACCTTGATGGTGGCGGCATCTTGCGCGTGCGCGGGCAGCGCGCCAAAAGCCAGCACTGCGGCAGCGGCCAGCAGCGCACGGCGGGTTGAAATGTATTTCATGGTCAAAACCCTTTGTGTAGTTAAAAAACAAAAAACCGCCAGTGCGCTCAAGCCAGCTCACCGCTGCGGCGTTTTTGCCGGAAATCCTTCGTTTCACTGACAATCACGCCCGAAAGCGCCAGCAGCGCAATCAGGTTTGGCACGGCCATCAGTCCATTGAACGCATCAGACGCTGCCCACACCACATCCAGCTCCACTACTGTGCCCAGCAGCACCGTGAGGGTATAAATGGCGCGGTACGGCCAAGTGAAACTCTCCCCGAACAAATAGGCCGCGCATTTTTCACCGTAATAGCACCAGCCGAGAATGGTGGAATAGGCAAAAAACACCAGCCCAAAGGTCACGACCCAGCCCCCCGGGCCGGGCATCATGCGGTCAAATGTATTCGTCGTCAGTGCCGCGCCAGTCAATTCAGGCTTGACAAAAGCGCCGCCCTCCATCATGCCCATCACCAGCACAATGCCGGTAATTGAACACACCACCACGGTATCCAGAAAAGTGCCCGTCATGGACACCAGCGCCTGACGCACCGGGTGATCCGTGCGCGCTGCCGCTGCCGCAATCGGCGCAGACCCCATGCCCGCTTCATTGGAAAACACGCCGCGCGCCACGCCAAAACGAATCACCGTGCCCAGCGCACCACCCGCTACGGCCTGCCCAGTAAAGGCGTCGCGGAAAATCATCTCCAGCGCCGGAACAACCAGACCCGTGTGCATTCCGATAATGAAAATGCCGCCGCAGATATAAAACACTGCCATGAACGGCACAATCACCGATGAAGCGCGCGAAATGCCGCGAATGCCGCCCAGCACCACAAAGCCGGTGAACAGCATCAACGTGACACCCGTCACCCAGCCGGGCACGCCAAAGCTCGTCTGCATGGCCTGCGCCATAGAATTTGACTGCACCGAACTGCCAATACCAAATGAGGCTACAGTGCCAAACAGCGCAAACGCCACCGCCAGCCATTTCCACTTAGCGCCCATGCCGCGTTCAATGTAATACATCGGACCGCCCGACATTTCGCCCCGGCTGTTGGTGGTGCGATATTTGACGGCCAGCACGCCCTCGGCATATTTTGTCGCCATGCCAAAAATGGCGGTGATCCACATCCAGAACACCGCGCCCGGGCCGCCGGAAACCACCGCTGTGGCCACGCCGGCAATGTTCCCTGTGCCGATGGTGGCAGAGAGCGCCGTCATCAACGCGCCGAAGTGCGAAATATCCCCCTCATCCAGGCTGCCATCTTCGCGCCGCCCCTGCGGGCCAAACGCCTGTTTGAGTGCATACACGAGCGTGCGAAATTGCAGCCCGCGCAGCCGCACAGTCAGGAAAACGCCCGTGCCCACCAGCAGCAGCAGCATGTACGGTCCCCAGACCAGGCCGCCGAGCTTATTAAAAAAGTTGGAAATCTCCTGCATTGATCCTTTGCACCTTCTGTAATTATTTCCCGACAAAAGCGCGTTCCACGACGAAGTCGCCCGGCTCGGTCGTGCTGCCTTCTTTAAAACCGCGCCTTTCCAGCATTTCGCGCACGGATTTGAGCATTTGCGGGCTGCCGCAAATCATGGCGCGATCTTCCTCTGGGTTGAGTTCGGGCAATCCAAGGTCGCGCGCCATCTGGCCGCTGTCCACGAGCTGCGGAATGCGTCCCTGCGTGACAAATGGCTCGCGCGTGACGGTGGGATAGTATTTGAGCTGTTGACTAACCATTTCGCCCAGAAATTCATGCCTGGGCAGTTCGTTGGTCAAATAATCGCGGTACGCCAATTCTGAAACCAGACGGCAGCCATGCACCAGCACCACAGTTTCAAACTTTTCGTAGGTCTCTGGGTCGCGCGCAATGCTCATGAATGGCGCCAGCCCGGTGCCGGTGCCGAACATGTAGAGCCTTTTTGCCGGCAGCAAATAATCAATGAGCAGCGTGCCGGTTGGTTTATGGCCGACAAGCACGGTGTCGCCCGGTTTGATATGTTGCAGGCGGCCAGTCAGCGGACCATCGGCGACTTTGATACTCAAAAACTCCAGCGTATCTTCATAATTTGGACTGACAATGGAATACGCTCGCAGCATGGGACGACCATCGACCATCAGCCCAATCATGGTGAAGTGGCCATTGGAAAAACGCAGACTTTCGCTGCGCGTGCAGGTAAAGGAAAACAGGCGATCAGTCCAGTGGTGAACGCTCAATACTTTTTCTTCATCAAGATATGAGGAGGCCATGATGGTGGTTGCCGTGAAGGAGAAAACTGCCGTGAGCCGCACGTGCTGCCCGGCGCGAAAAAAAGCTGCTATTGTGGCGAATCCACGGGGGCGCCACGGGCAGGCACAGGCAGCGGCAAAGGAGAAGCTGCTGCGCAGGCGCTATGTTGTACGCAGTAAAAATAGCGCCTTTCCCTAGAAAAATGCGCTCTGCAAGCTATTGATTTTGAGTTTCTCTGGGCGCCTGGCGCCCTTGCAGTTCAAAGCGCATCAGACGGCACTCGATGGGGCCGTTGTACAGCGGCACGCGGCGCGTGGCTTTCAGGCGCAGGCGTGCGGGCAGGCCAGCATCGGGCGTGAGCAGCCACGCCGTCCAGCCGCCGTAATGGCTTTTCCAGTGCGCGGCTAAAAGCGTGAAAAACTCATCAACATCGCCTTCCCTGCCCTGCCCTTGTTGCCACTGCCGCGCGCTCACGCCCGCCGCGCCCGCCGCTGCGATGCGCTGGCCGTACGGTGGGTTGAGCAGCAGCACGCCGGGCGGCGGTGCAGGCGGCAGGCGGGCCAGCGCGTCGCCGCCGCGAAATTGCACTGCCTCGGCAACGCCCGCACGCTGCGCGTTGTGCGCGGCAAAGTCCACCATGCGGTGCGACACGTCGCTGCCAAAAATGCGCGGCGCACCTGCTGCGGCGCGCGGCGCAGCGGCCTGCTGGCGCAGCGCGCGCCAGCGCGCGGCGTCGTGGCAGCGCAGGCGCTCAAAGCCAAAGCGCCGCTGCCAGCCTGCCGGCAGCCCCAGCAGCATCTGCGCTGCCTCAATGACGATGGTGCCGCTGCCGCAGCACGGGTCATACAGCGGCACATCCAGCACGCGCTGCTCGCCGGGCAGCCACCAGCCGCAGGCAGCGAGCATGGCGGCGGCGAGTGTTTCCTTCAGCGGCGCGTCGCCCTTGCCCTGCCGCCAGCCGCGCTTGAACAGCGGCTCGCCGCTGGTGTCAATGGAAAGCGTGGCCGCCTCGCCTTCCAGATGCACGGCAATGCGCACATCCGGCGCGTGCGTGTCCACGCTGGGGCGCACGCCGCCCGAGCGCGCGCGGAAGCGGTCGGCTACCGCATCTTTCACGCACAGCGCCGCGTAGTTCAGGCTGCGCCAGCCGCCAGCGGCGTGCGCCGTGATGTCCACGCGAAAGGTGCAGCGCACCTCAAACCAGCGTTCCCACGGCACGCTGGCAGCGAGTGCATAGAGCGCGCGTGCATCCGCGCAGCGCTCGTGCGCCACCTCAATGAGCACGCGCTGCGCCAGGCGGCTCGCCAGGTTCAGCCGTATCACATCGTCCCAAGCGGCACGCTCCACGCGCACGCCGCCACGCGCTGCGTGCACCCGCACACTCCCCTTGCCGCTGCCTGTGGACAGCAGCGCGCGCGCCTCTTCAAGCAGCCACGCCTCGCAACCTCTGGCGCAGGGCAGGAACAGGGAGAAGGGTGTGGTTGCAGCGGTGTTCAATTCATATACCCGTGTTTTGCCTATTTCATTGCCGGTAACTTATGCCTGCAAATAAATGATACCCAATTAAATTGACCTTGCAGGGGCGCAATTCATTGCGCCCGCCCGCGTGTACGCAAAAAGCGCCCAGAGCGCGATCAATCGCACCTCTATATGTATACTCATTTCATATATCTTTCATTGCCGGCTTTTTACGCCGGCAATGAAGTGATACTCTGGCAACAATGCGCTTTCATTGCTTTCTGCCAGCAGGCGTGGTGCGTCAAAAGCGACTCGGCTTCCAGCCTTTTTTCCGCATCGTTGCCACCGGAATACCCATCCCCTCGCGGTACTTGGCGACAGTGCGGCGCGCGCAGGTGATGCCCTGCTCGGCCAGCAGCTCAGAGATGCGCCCGTCGGAAAGTGGCGCAGCGGCGTCTTCACCTGCAATGAATTGGCGAATGAGTGCGCGCACCGCCGTGCTGCTGGCGCTGCCGCCGGCATCGGTGTCCAGCGCCTGGCTGAAAAAGTATTTCAGCTCAAAGGTGCCGCGCGGCGTGGCCATGTATTTGGCGGTGGTCACGCGGCTGATGGTGGTCTCGTGCACGCCAAGCTGCTGGGCGATTTCGCTCTGCTTCATGGGGCGCATGGCCTGCTCGCCATAGATGAAAAAAGCGCGCTGGCGCTCAACGATGGCGCGCGAGACGCGAATGATTCTCGGTGTGCTGTTGCTGTTGTTCTCGGTGATCGCGCTGTTGGCGTACGTGAGTTTCCTGTTCACGGGCACGGCCGATCAGTCGGTGCTTTCGCAAGCCTATGCGGACCAAGTGGCGAATCGCCATGAGATTCGTAATATGTTGGGTCTTCCGGGTGCTCGCCTGGCGCGTTTTCTAATTGACGGTTCATTCGGTTTTGTCTCTATTCTGATGGTGTTGATGTGTGGTACGTACGCTCTGCGTATTATGCATGTATTAAAAGACATCAAAGCCATTAAGATCTTCTGCACAACGGCTTTCTGGGTGCTTTGGGGTTCCATCGTGCTGGGTTTCATTCAGCAACTGGCCAATATCGGCGCTTTCCGATGGGGCGGTCGTTTCGGCGATGCAGCAGCCTCGAAGATGGAGAGTTATGTACACATCACCGGCATG